>DASWSY010000089.1:0-3594 GCA_036402415.1 Rhizobacter sp.
GGCTGCTGGCCTGGGCCGAGTCGCGCGGCGTCGACCTCAACGCCGACGGGCTGGTGATCGAGAGCACGCTGGTGATGGACCTGCAGCGCACCGCCGAGGAGGCGGTGGCGCGCCAGGCCGAAGCCCTGCAGCAGATCGCCAACGTGGAGTGGAGCCAGCCCCAGCTCGTGGAAACCTCGCTCGGCAGCGCCCGACTGCCGCGCCGCGCCGAGCCCTTCGCCCACTTCTGGAAGCAGCGCCCCGACCTGCTGAGCGCGGCCATCCGCGAGACGCCCGAGTTCCGCCGTGCCGTCGAGGGCGGTGCGAGCGAGGCGCAGGCGCTGCGCGAGCTGGCCGCCGACCGCGACTGGCTCGCCTCGGTCAAGGCGCGCAAGACACGCCTGGAAGCAGGCTTCGTCGCGCTGGACCCGGGCACCGGCGAGGTCAAGGCCTGGGTCGGCAGCCGCGACTTCAAGCTCGACCAGTACGACCACGTGGCGCAGGCGGCGCGCCAGCCCGGCTCGACCTTCAAGCCCTTCGTCTACGGCGCGGCGCTCGAAGGCGGCATCCGCCCGCAACGCGCCTACCTCGACCAGGCGGTCGAGATACGAAGCACCGACGGCAGCGTGTGGAAGCCGACCGACATGTCGGCCCCGACCGGCATGCCGGTGACGCTGCGCGACGGCCTCGTGCATTCGCGCAACATCATCACCGCGCAGGTCATGCAGGACGTGGGCATCGAGCGCGTGGTGTCGCTCGCCCAGGCGGCAGGTGTCGACCAGAGCCGGCTCGACCCCGTGCCCTCGCTCGCGCTCGGCACGAGCCCTGTCACGCTGCTGGAGATGGTCAACGCCTATGCCACGATCGCGCACGAAGGCGTGCACCGCGAGCCGGTGGTGATCCGCCGCATCCGCGACCGCCAGGGGCGCGTGATCGCGGAATTCGGCTCCTCGCCCAGGCGCGCGATGTCGCCCGACACCGCGGTGACGCTGGTCGACATGCTGCGCGGCGTGGTCAACCAGGGCACCGGCACCATGGTCCGCTCGCGCTTCGGCATCTCGGCCGACGTGGCGGGCAAGACCGGCACCACCCAGAACAACACCGACGGCTGGTTCATCCTGATGCACCCGCATCTCGTGGCGGGCGCCTGGGTGGGCTTCAACGACTCGCGCGTCGCCATGCGCAGCGACTACTGGGGCCAGGGCGGCCACAACGCGATCCTGCTCGTGGGCGACTTCTTCCGCGGCGCGCTGCGCGGCGGCCAGGTCGACGCCCGGGCGCGCTTCACGGGGCCGCAGACGCCGCGTGCGCTGATGGCCAGCTGGCCCGCAGTCAGCGAACTGGAAGGCGCGTCGATCGCACGGCTGGAAGTGCAGCCCGTTTCCAGCGAGCCCGGCGCCGTCCACGACGACGCGCCGCCCAAGACCTCGCAGGAGCTCGACCAGCTCATGCAGGTCATCGACCGCCGCGAGCGCTGGACGACCCAGTGAAGAGCGAGGCCGGGGCATGAAAAAAGGCCGGCGCGATGCCGGCCTTCTTCCTCACGCAAGACAGAAGGCTCAGGCGGCCTTGTTCAGATCGCGCAGGCGCTTGATCTGGTCGTGGTTGGCCTGCACGCCGAGCTGCTGCCGTGCGATCACGGCGCGCAGCGATTCCGGCAAGGCCTCCTCGCGCAGCGCGGCGCGGTAGCGGGCGAGCGCGGCGTCTTCGCCACGCTCGCACTCTTCCAGCATCGCCTGGTCGCTGTAGCCCGCGAGCGAGCCGCGCACTGCCACCCAGCCGCGGTGCAACGCGCCGGTGGCCGAGCCGCCCGAGTCCGGCTTGCCGCCGTACTCGACCACCAGCGTCTGCAGTTCCTGGGCAGCCGTGCGGCATTCGTCCGCACGGCGCAGGAAGAGCTCGCGCAGGTCGTTCGACTCCACGTGCTTGGCGCACGCGGTGAAGCCGAGCTCGCCGTCCTTCGAGGTTTCGATCAGGTCGTTCAAGGTGTCGACGATGTCATCGTGGCTCATGGGCAATTCCTTTCTTTGACTGCTGGGAAGGAGCCCGCCACGCACGAGTCGCCGCGGGCCGTCAGTGCCCCTCCTCCACGGCCGCCGGGTTGGTCATGGAACCGTCCGGCAGCGCCGCGTACTCCTTCAATCGGTTGTAGAGGGTCTTCAGGCTGATGCCCAACGCCGCAGCGGTCTTCTCCTTGTGGTTGCCAAGGTGCTCCAGCGTCGCAAGCGTCACCCTGCGTTCGATCTCGGCAAGTGCTGTTCCGACCTGGATGGTCAGCGACGGCACCGCGGGCTTGTCCGACACGCCGGCGGCCTGCACCGGATCGCCCGGCAGGCAGGCGTCATGGATCAGCGTGTCGGTGGCCATCACGTAGGCGCGGCACACCATGTTGCGCAGCTCGCGCACGTTGCCCGGCCACTTGTAGGTGGACAGGCGCTGCAGCGCGGCCGGCGCGAACTGCTTGCGCTGGCCTTCGCGCTTGGAGATCTGGTCGAGGAAGTGCTGGGCCAGCAGCGGGATGTCTTCCGCCCGGTCGCGCAGCGGCGACAGCGCGATGGGGAACACGTTCAGGCGGTAGAAGAGGTCTTCGCGCAGCTTGCCGGCCTTCACCGCGTCCATCGGGTCGCGGTTGGTGGCGGCCACGAGCCGCACGTCGGTCTGCTGCACGGTGGTCGAGCCCACGCGCATGAAGGTGCCGGTCTCCAGCACGCGCAGCAGCTTGACCTGCAGGTCGAGCGGCATCTCGGTGATCTCGTCGAGGAAGAGCGTGCCACCGCTCGCGCGCTCGAAGAAGCCCTGGTGCTGGCGGTCGGCGCCGGTGAAGCTGCCTTTCTCGTGGCCGAAGATCTCGCTCTCGATGAGCTGCGGCGAGATCGCGCCGCAATTGACGGCAAGAAAGGGCCGCGCGCGGCGGCGGCTCAGGTCGTGCACCGTGCGGGCCACGACCTCCTTGCCGGTGCCGCTCTCGCCGGTCACGAACACCGTGACGTTGGTGCAGGCCACGCGCATCACCTGGTCGTAGACGCGCCGCATCAGCGGCGAGCGCCCCCACAGGGCGCCGAAGTGGCCGTCCTTGTCGAGCTTGGCTTCGAGCTCCTGGGCCTCGTGCTGGAGCGGGCACGGGGCGCTGACGCGCGCCAGGAGCTTCTGGAGCTGCTGCGGCGCGACGGGTTTGACCAGGTAGTCGGCAGCGCCGCGGCGCAAGGCCTGGATGGAGGTATCCAGGCTCGCGTGGCCGGTGACCAGCACCACCTCGGTCTGCGGCATGGAGCGGGTGTCTTCGAGCAGCTCCAGGCCGTTGCCGTCGGGCAGCACCAGGTCGAGCAACACGAGGTCGGGGGGTTGAAGCGCCATCTGACGGCGGGCATCGCGCAGAGAGCCGGCCGTGGCGACGGTCAAACCTTCGGTGGCGACAAGCATGGCCATGGTTTCGGCCGAATCGCTGTCGTCGTCAATTACCAGGACGTGTGGCATTCCGTTTGCTCCAGTGCATCTGAATCGGTTGGAGTGGCAATCCGGTAGGAATTGCCGCGAGGTCTCCTGTTGCCCCGCAACGCCAGGCTTGTGGCCCGTGGCGTGGTCTTGTAGTCGTGACAAACCTTCGTCGTGTCAGGG
>DASWSY010000090.1:0-2009 GCA_036402415.1 Rhizobacter sp.
TCCTGAGGGACTGAAAAACTCTACCGGAACCGGTTGACGCGTGGTCGCGGGCGGGATCAGAATCGGCCTCCAATTCACCAAACGGTGAACAAAACGATTCGACTGGAGACCTGCCATGAACCTGTCCTTCGTCTCTTCCCTTGCACTGGCCGCCGCCTTGGCCACTCCGCTGGCCGCCCACGCCCAGGCGTGGCCCAGCAAGCCGATCCGCGTGATCGTGCCCTTCGCGGCAGGCAGCACCACCGACATCGTGGCCCGCGCCATCAGCGACAAGGTGAGCGCGAGCCTCGGCCAGCAGCTCGTGATCGACAACAAGGCCGGCGCCAGCGGCACCATCGGCCAGCAGCAGCTCACGATGGCCGCGCCCGATGGCTACACGATCATGATCCACTCGTCGTCACACACGGTGAGCCCGTCGACGTTTGCCAAGCTGCCCTTCGACACCGTGGCCGACTTCGCCGGCGTCACGCCGATCGCCGCCGTGCCCAATGCGCTGGTGGTGTCGCCCACCAAGAACCTCAAGACGCTGAAGGACCTGCTCGCGGCCGCGAAAGCCTCGCCCAACGGCCTCAACTACGCCTCGGCCGGCCAAGGCAGCGCCACGCACCTCAATGCCGAGAAGTTCCGCGTGGCGGCCGGCATCAAGGCGACCAACATCCCGTTCAAGGGCTCGGCCGAAGCGGTGAACGAGGTGATCGCCGGGCGGGTGGACTACTACTTCTCGCCCATCGCGCCGGTGATCGGCCAGATCAAGGCCGGGCAGCTCGTCGCGCTGGCGGTGGGCTCGCCGCGCCGCGCGAGCGCGTTGCCCGATGTGCCGACCACGGCCGAGGCCGGCGTGCCCAACTCGGAGTTCAACTTCTGGATCGGGATGATGGCGCCGGCCAAGACGCCGCGCGAAATCGTCGACCGGCTGCAGGCCGAGGTGGTGAAGGCGCTGGCCGCGCCCGAGGTGAAAGAGCGCCTCGTGCAGCTGGGCCTCGACGCGTGGACGCTCAAGCCTGCCGAGTTCGACAGCTACATCAAGACCGAGATCGGCACCAACGCCGCGCTGGTGAAGGCCGCCGGCCTGAGCCCGGCCGACGCGCCGAAGTAAGCAACCCTCGTCTGCAAGGAAGTCCGCAATGGCCACCCAACGACTCGGCCTGATCATGCACGGCGTCACCGGGCGCATGGGCATGAACCAGCACCTCATCCGCTCCATCGTCGCCATCCGCCAGCAAGGCGGCGTGACGCTCGCCAACGGCGACAAGGTGATGCCCGACCCCATCCTCATCGGCCGCAATGCCGAGAAGATCGAAGCGCTCGCCCGGGCGCACGGCATCGCGCGCTGGGGCACCGACCTGGCCGCGGCGCTCGCGAACAAGGACGACACCGTCTTCTTCGACGCCGGCACCACGCAGATGCGGCCGAAGCTGCTGGCCGATGCCATCCGCGCCGGCAAGCATGTGTATTGCGAGAAGCCGATCGCGACCAACCTCAACGAAGCGGTCGAGATCGCGAAGGTGGCGCAGGCCAGCGGCCTCAAGCACGGCGCGGTGCAGGACAAGCTCTTCCTCCCCGGCTTGCGCAAGCTCGACATGCTGCGCCGCTCGGGCTTCTTCGGCCGCATGCTGAGCGCGCGCATCGACTTCGGCTACTGGGTGTTCGAAGGCGACCTGCAGCCCATCCAGCGCCCGAGCTGGAACTACCGCAAGGAAGAAGGCGGCGGGATGATCCTCGACATGATGTGCCACTGGCGCTACGTGCTCGACAACCTGTTCGGCGAGGTGCAGTCCATCACCTGCCTGGGCGCCACGCACATCGACAAGCGCTGGGACGAAGCGGGCAAGTCCTACCAGGCGACCGCCGACGACGCGGCGTATGCCACCGCGCAGCTCAAGGGCCACAACGGCGAGCCGGTGGTGGCGCAGCTCACGATGAGCTGGGCCACGCGCGTGCGGCGCGACGACCTCGTGACCTTCCACGTCGACGGCACGCATGGCTCGGCGGTGGCCGGCCTGCAGACC
>DASWSY010000091.1:0-5815 GCA_036402415.1 Rhizobacter sp.
GCTCCAGGCGCGTGCGCGACGAGCGCAGCAGGTAGCGCAGGCGCCCGGCCAGCAGGCTCCACTGGGTGGACTTGACGAAGAAGTCGGTCGCCCCGGCTTCATAGGCGCGGGTGATGGACGCGTCGTCGTCCAGGCCGGTGAGCATCAGCACCGGCAGCGACTCGAAGCCCGGCAGGTTGCGCAGCTCGGCGCAGGTCTGGAAGCCGTCGAGCCCCGGCATCAGGGCGTCGAGCACCACCACGTCGGGCAGCCAGTCGGCCAGCAGCTGGATGGCACGTTCGCCGCTCGTGGCCTCGGTGATGGAGAAACCGCGCTCGCGCAGGGCGATGGCGGTGAGCAGGAGGTTGACCTCGTCGTCGTCGACCAGCAGCACCTTGGGCTGGACGAGCATGTCGTCGTCAGCCAGAGGGGAGCCGGGCACGCTGGTCATGGACGTTCAGGCGCCCAGCACGCGTTTCAGCGCGAGCCGCACGATCTCGACCTCGGACTGGAGCTGCGCGATGCGTTCGGCCATGCCGTCGGCCTGATCGTTGCGGGCCCGGGCTTCGAGGTCGGCGCACATTCTGGACAGCTTCATCGCACCGATGCTAGCGGACGACGACTTCAGGGTGTGGGCCACGTGCCGGATACCCCCGAGTTCCAGGCTGTTGAGCGCATCGTCGAGCTGGGGCATCAGGCGGCCCACCGAGCTCTCGAACGCGCTGACCACGCGTTCCATCAGGTGGTTCTCGCCGTTCGGGTCGAGTTCGCGCAGCCGCTCCAGCGCCTGGGCGTCGAGCACGCCGCCTTCATCGGCGCCGCCGGAGGAAGCGGCTGCCGGGCCGGGCATGCCGCCGTCGCTGGATCCGGCAGGGGCCGCGGGGCGCAGATGTCGAGTCAGCATGGCAAGCAGTTGGCTCTGGCGAAAGGGTTTGGACAGATAGTCATCGAAGCCCAGGCCCAGGAAGCGTTCTTCGTCGCCCCCCAGCGCATTGGCCGTGACCGCAATGATCGGAGTATCCGCTGATGTGAGGAAGTTGAATCGCCCGGCCGTCCCGCGCCGGAACCAGTTGAGCGCCTCCACGCCGTCCATGCCCGGCATCTGGATGTCCATCAGCACCAGGTCGAACCGCTTTTCGCACATGGCGCGCAGCCCGGCCAGCGCGCCTGAACTCACCTGGACCCGGCAGCCGAGCGAGCGCAGCATCTGGCCGATCACCTCCTGGTTGACCACGTTGTCTTCCACCACAAGGATGTGTGCGGAAAGACGCGGCGTCAATCGGTCGCCTTCTGGAAGCGTGGCAGTAATCCCCAGAATTGCCTGGCGCAGTTCGGCCTTGCGCACGGGCTTGGGCACGAATCGGTGAAAACCCGCCTGGTGGGCCGCCCGCACGTCGTCGGGGGTCGACACCGACGAGAGCATGACCATCTTCATGTGCGGGTGAAGGCCGGAGGCCTGTAGCGCCAGCGCCAGGCCCATGCCGTCCAGGCGAGGCATGTGCATGTCGACCAGCGCCAGGTCGAAATGCGGGTCGATGCCGGCCTTGCCCTGCAGGATGTCGAGGCCGCGGCGGCCATCTTCGGCCAGCACCACCGCCATGCCCCAGGCGGTGAGCATGTTGTCGAGCACGATGCGGTTGGTCTCGTTGTCCTCGACCACGAGGATGCGCATGCGCGGCATCGCCTGCAGCTCCTGGCCCGGGTTCACCGGCTCGGCCGCCACACCGGGCAGCGGCAGCACGAAGCTGAAGTGCGAGCCGACGCCCGGCTGGCTGCGCACCTCGATCTCGCCGCCCATCAGCTCGACGAGCTGGCGCGAGATCGACAGGCCCAGCCCCGTGCCGCCATAGCGCCGGGCCATGCCCACGCTGCCCTGGATGAAGGCGCTGAAGAGCCGGGGCAGCGCCTCGGCCTCGATGCCGATGCCCGTGTCGTGCACGCCGAACACCAGGCGGCCCGCGGGCTGACCGGGCACCATGCCGAGGGTCACCACCACCTCGCCGTGCTCGGTGAACTTGATCGCATTGGCCACGAGGTTGGTCAGCACCTGGCGCAGCCGCAGCGGGTCGCCCTTCACCACCTGCGGCAGGCCGGGCTCCTCGCGGAAGCTCAGCTCGAGGCCTTTCTCGTGCGCGCGCGGCGCCAGCAGCTCCAGGGTGTCTTCGACCACGCCGCGCAGCGAGAAGTCGATCTCGGCCAGCTCCAATTTGCCGGCCTCGATCTTCGAGAAGTCGAGGATGTCGTTGATGATCTCCAGCAGCGACTCGCCCGAGCGGTACACCGACTGCACGAAGCGGCGCTGCTTGTCCGACAGGGCCGTGCCCAGCAGCAGCTCGGTCATGCCGAGGATGCCGTTCATCGGCGTGCGGATCTCGTGGCTCATGCTGGCCAGGAACTGGCTCTTGGCCTGGCTCGCGTGCTCGGCGGCGTCGCGTGCGCGCTGCAGCTCGGCTTCGGCCTCGCGTTCGCGCGTCAGGTCGCGGGCCAGGGCGATCAGCAGCGTGGGCTCGCCCTGCGCGTCGCGCAGCGCGAAGTAGCGGGTGCCGACGACGCGGCGGCGCCCTTCCCCGTTCCTGAGGGCGAACGAGTGCTCCACCATGCCCTGGCGGCCGAGGGCCTCGGCCATCGCCGGCTCGGCCAGTGCCGCCACGCGGCGGCCCAGCGCCTCCTGGAGGCTCTTGCCGATGACGTCATCGCGGCTGAGGCCGAATTCGCGCTCGGCGTGGGTGTTGATGCCCAGTATCCGGCGGCGCGGATCGACGCTGAACACGCACAGGCTCACCGGCAGGTTTTCCACCAGGGTGTGAAAGTAGTCACGCCCGGGCTCGATCTCGGGCAGCACGCTCGTCGGCACGAAGGTGCTGTCGTGGCCGGGCCGCTCCAGCCGCAGGTCGGCCGTGCCTGCGGGCACACGCGGCAGCAGCATGGCCGCGCCGAGCGAGGCCACCGAGAAGAGCGCGAAGCCGCTGGCCTGACCGGCCGCGTCGGCGAGCGACAGCGCGGCGGCCACGGCCGCCAGGCCCAGCAACAACCAACGAGCGCTCAGCGGGGACATGGGAACGGGAGGGTCGGGACCGGTTCGGGGATGGTCATGTTTTCGGCATCGGGCGAGTCCGACTTGAACTGCCCCCGAGGCTCGTGTGAACACCGAGCTTTGCCGCAAGGTCAGTCCTTACAATCTTTCCGATGACGTCTGTGCTGCTCACGGTGTTGGCGCTGCTGGCCCTGGTGGCCGCGGCCGCCGCCGTGGGGTGGGCGCTCAAGGCGCTGAAGCGCCAGCGCCTGCTGGAACGCGAGCTGCAGGCCACCCGCGCACGAGAAGCGGCGCTCGTCCAGTCGCTCGACCTCTGGCAGTGGCGCACCGATGCGCAGCACCGCATGAGCTGGCTGCGCCCGCCTGCCGATGCGCCGGCCGCCGAGTGCCCGCCGATCGACGCCCGCCCGCTGCTGTGGGAGCTTTTCCAGTCGAACGACGGCACCTTGCGCGCGCGGCTGCTGGCGCAGGTGCCGGTCGACGGCGTCGAGGCGACGCTCGCGCACCACCCTGCCCTCGTGCTGCGCGGCACCCCGGTGCTTGACGCCGACGGCCACTACGCCGGCCACGTGGGCACGGCGCGCGAAAAGACGGCCGTGGCCGCCCCGGCGTCGCCCAGCGCCCAGGACCTGCAGGACCAGGAATCCTTCAGCTACACCGTCTCGCACGACCTGCGCGCGCCGATCCGCGTGGTCGAAGGCTTCACCCGGATCCTGAAGGAAGACTACGGCCGCCTGCTCGACCGCATCGGCAACGACCACCTCGACCGCGTGCTCGGCGCCGCCGCGCGCATGAACAGCATGATCGATGCGCTGCTCGCACTGTCGCAACTGTCGACACGGCCGCTCACGCGCCAGCCGGTCAACCTGTCGCAGCTCGTCGGCTACATCGTCGACGACCTGCGCAGGCAATCGCCCGAACGGCAGGTGGCCGTGCACGTGGAGCCCGGCCTGCAGGTGCAGGGCGACGCCACGCTGCTGCGCGTGGCGCTCGAAAACCTGCTCGGCAACGCCTGGAAGTACACCGCCCGGTGCCGCGAGCCGCGCATCTGGGTCGAGCGCACCGAGCACGAAGGCCGGCCTGCGTTCGCCGTGCGCGACAACGGCGCGGGCTTCGACATGCGCTTCGCCGACCGGCTCTTCGGCGTGTTCCAGCGGCTGCACAGCGCCAACGACTTCCAGGGCACCGGGGTGGGCCTGGCCTCGGTGCGGCGCATCATGCGCCGGCATGGTGGCGACATCTGGGCCGAAGGCGAGGTCGACCGCGGCGCCAGATTCGTCTTCTGGCTGGGGAACTAGCCTTCCGCGGGCTTCGCCAGCAGTTCCACCGCAT
This sequence comes from Rhizobacter sp., assembly GCA_036402415.1. Taxonomy (GTDB): domain Bacteria; phylum Pseudomonadota; class Gammaproteobacteria; order Burkholderiales; family Burkholderiaceae_C; genus Rhizobacter. Next base: position 4,346 of record DASWSY010000091.1, read on the forward strand.
CGAGCAGGCGCTCGGCCTGCACCTGCAGCGGCCGCGATTCGCTCGCGGCGAGTTTCTGCAGGCGCTCCAGCGCGGCGGCGCGGGGCAGCGAATAGCGGTGCATCAGCACGCCGACCGCCATCGCGACGGGTTGCGACAACGCGGCCTCGTCGCGCATCGGCCTCGGGCTCGCGCCTTCGGCCGGGCGCTTGGCCAGTTGCGCGAAGGCCGCCTCGACGGCCGGCACGATCTGGTGGATGTCGAGCGGCTTCACGAGGTAGGCCACCGCACCCAGCGCCTTGACCTGCGCCACCGTCTGCTCGTCGGAGAAGGCCGAGAGGAACATGAACGGCACCTGGCAGTACTCGCGCAGGTAGGCGGCCACGTCGAAGCCGCTCTTGCCTTCCATGCGGATGTCGAGCAGCGCGAGGTCGGGCCGGTGCTCGCGCGCGAGGAGGATGGCGTCGTCGCCGTTGTCGGCATCGAGGATCTCGTAACCCGCTTCGGCCAGGCCGTGGGTGAGCGTCGCCAGCACCAGCCGGTCGTCGTCGACCACGAGAATCTTGCCTTTTCCTGATGTCACACCACACCCCACACGACTGGCGGGATTGTGGCGGAAAGCCTTGCGCCGCGGGCAGTGCGGTGTAAGAAGCTGTGCCGGTCAGGCCGGCTCGATGCGTGTGACGCCCGGCGGCACGAGCGTGATGGTGGCCACGACGTCGTCGCCCTGCTGCTCGACGGCGAGGCTCGCGCTGCGCCGCGGCAGCAGTGCCCGCACGAGGCCGAGGCCCGACACACCGCCCGGGTAGCGTGCGAGGCTGAAGCCCGCCGGCAGGCGACCGCGGTTGGCGATGCCCACCTGCACGTCCGCCTCGCTGCAGCGCAGGCTGCAGTGCACGGCCGACGGGTCCTCGATCGCGATGCTGTGCTTCACCGCATTGGTGAGCAGCTCGTTGATGGTGAGCGCGATCGGAATGCTCTCGGCCTCGGGCAAGGCCCACAGGTGCGCCGGCCCGTCGACCGTGAGGCGGATCGTGCGCCCGAAGGTGCGCTGCACCGAGCCCGTGATGGCCTCCAGCACGCTCTTCACGCGCAGCGGCCCGGTCACGCCGACCTGCAGGCCGTAGACCTGCGCGATGGCCTGCACCTGGCCCACCACCTCCGAGATGAAGGGCGCCACCTCCGGCTTGCGCGCCCCGATCTGCTGCAGCAGTCCGGCCACGCCCTGCAGGTTGTTCTTGATGCGGTGGTGCACCTCCTTCACCAGCATCTCGCGCTGCGCGATGGCGGCCTCGAGGCGCGCCTCCTGCGCGGCCCGCTGCTCGGTGACGTCGGTCGCCACGAGCAGGAGCTGGTCGGGTGCGGCGTCGGCCGCCGACATCGGCAGGTAGCGCGCATCCCACAGCCTCGATTCGCCGTCGGTGTCGATGCGGTACTCGCGCTGCGTCAGTGCACGCGAGCTCAGCGCCTGCATCATGTCGGCGCGGTAGC
>DASWSY010000092.1:0-2657 GCA_036402415.1 Rhizobacter sp.
AGGCAGTCGTGCTGCGCCAGGTCGTTCGGGTGTCTCGGCGTGCCGGCGCGCGCCAGGTAGCTGGGCGAGGCCACGCACAGCCGCCGGTTGTCGGCCAGGCGCACGCTGACCAGGCTGCTTTCGGGCAAATCGCCCACGCGCACGGCGCAGTCGTAGCCCTCGTTGACGATGTCCACCACCCGGTCCGACAGGTTGAGCGACACGTTCACGTCCGGGTGCTGGGCCACGAAGCCCGGCACCAGCGGGGCCACGTGCCGGCGCCCGAAACCGGCCGGCGCGGTGATGCGTAAGTAGCCACTGGCTTTCACGCCACCGGCGCTGACGCTCGCCTCGGCATTCGCCAAGTCGGCGAGCAGGCGCTGGCAGTCTTCGAGAAAGGCACTGCCTTCGTGGGTCAGCGTGATGCGCCGCGTGGTGCGCACGAGCAGCTTGACGCCCAGGCGCTCTTCCAGCGCATCGATGCGACGGCCCACCACTGCGGGGGCGATGCCCTCGGCGGCGGCGGCGGCGGTCAGGCTGCCCTTGGCGGCCACCGCCACGAAGGATTCGAGTTGCTTGAGCTTGTCCATGGAAGGGTGGAGATTACCCCCTTCCAAGTCATGAATCTCAAACTTCAGGGCTACTTACTCCGCGCGGCGAGATCGAATAGATTGGCCCCTTTCGTCTTTTTGCACTGCACATAAAAGGAGAGGGCTCATGTCCGCACGCACCACCGTCCACGGCCTGCAGGTCGACTCGAACCTGCACCGCTTCATCGAAAACCAGGTGCTGCCCGGCACGGGCGTCGACACCGCCGCGTTCTGGAAGGGCTTCGACGCCATCGTGCGCGACCTCGCGCCGAAAAACGTCGCGCTGCTCGCCGAGCGCGACCGGCTGCAGACCGAGATGGACAGGTGGCACGCCGCCAACCCGGGCCCGATCACCGACATGAAGGCCTACCGAGCCCATCTCGAGAAGATCGGCTACCTCGTGCCCCCGCCCAAGAAGGCCAAGGCCACGACCAAGAACGTCGACGCCGAGCTCGCCACCCAGGCCGGCCCGCAACTGGTGGTGCCCATCCTCAATGCACGTTATGCGCTCAACGCCGCCAACGCCCGCTGGGGTTCGCTGTACGACGCGCTCTATGGCACCGACGCCATCAGCGAGAAGGGCGGCGCCGAGCGCGCCGGTGGCTACAACCCGGTGCGCGGCGCCAAGGTCATCGAGTACGCCCGCCATGTGCTCGACCGCACCGCCCCGCTGAAGAAGGGCTCGCACATCGACTCCGTGGGCTATGCGGTGGAAGACGGCAAGCTCGTCGTCACGCTCAAGAACGGCAAGACGACCGGCCTCGAAGAGAAGGACCAGTTCGTCGGTTATCAAGGTGACGCCAAGTCGCCCTCGTCGGTGCTGCTCGCCCACAACGGCCTGCACCTCGACATCCGCATCGACCGCAAGACCCCCATCGGCAAGACCGACCCTGCTGGCGTGAGCGACCTGGTGCTCGAAGCCGCGCTCTCGACCATCCTCGACCTCGAGGACTCGGTGGCCGCGGTCGACGCCGAAGACAAGCTGCTCGCCTACAGCAACTGGCTTGGCATCCTGAAGGGCACGCTGACCGAAGAGGTGAGCAAGGGCGGCAAGACCTTTACCCGAGGCCTGAACGAAGACCGCGTGTACACGGCGCCCAAGGGCAAGGGCGAAGTGGTGCTGCATGGCCGCTCGCTGCTCTTCGTGCGCAACGTGGGCCACCTGATGACCAACCCGGCGATCCTCTACGGCAATGGCAAGGAGATCCCCGAAGGCATCATGGACGCGGTCGTCACGACCACGATCGCCCTGCACGATCTCAAGCGCACCGGCAACAAGAAGATCCGCAACTCGCGCACCGGCAGCGTCTACATCGTGAAGCCGAAGATGCACGGGCCCGACGAAGTGGCGTTTGCCGCCGAACTGTTCTCGCGCGTCGAACAGCTGCTGGGTCTGCCTGACAGCACCGTGAAGCTCGGCATCATGGACGAGGAGCGCCGCACCAGCGTCAACCTCAAGGCCTGCATCGCTGCAGCCGCATCGCGCGTGGCCTTCATCAACACCGGCTTCCTCGACCGCACCGGCGACGAGATGCACACCGCCATGCTGGCCGGCCCGATGATGCGCAAGGGCGACATGAAGACCAGCGCCTGGATCCAGGCCTACGAGAAGAGCAACGTGCTCGTCGGCCTCGGCATGGGCCTGCGCGGCCGCGCCCAGATCGGCAAGGGCATGTGGGCCATGCCCGACCTGATGGCCGCCATGCTCGAGCAGAAGATCGCGCACCCCAAGGCCGGCGCCAACACCGCCTGGGTGCCCTCGCCCACCGCCGCCACGCTGCACGCCCTGCACTACCACCAGGTCAAGGTGAGCGACGTGCAGAAGGAACTGGAGAAGACCGACGCCGACGAGATGCGCGACGAGCTGCTCAAGGGCCTGCTGCAGGTTCCGGTGGTGAAGGAGGCCAACTGGTCTGCCGCCGAGCGCCAGCAGGAACTCGACAACAACGTGCAGGGCATCCTCGGCTACGTGGTGCGCTGGATCGACCAGGGCGTGGGCTGCTCGAAGGTGCCCGACATCCACAACGTCGGCCTGATGGAAGACCGTGCGACGCTGCGCATCAGCAGCCAGCACATCGCCAACTGGCT
>DASWSY010000093.1:0-8892 GCA_036402415.1 Rhizobacter sp.
GGTCGAGGCTCCGGCCAAGGGCCTGGTGGTGGCAGCCCAGCTGGACAAGGGCAAGGGTCCCGTGGCCACGGTGCTGGTGAGCAGCGGTACGCTGCGCCGCGGCGACGTGATCCTGGCCGGTTCCTCGTTCGGCCGCGTACGCGCCATGCTGGACGAGGACGGCAAGGCCACCGAAGCTGCCGGTCCGTCGATCCCCGTGGAGATCCAGGGCCTGACCGAGGTGCCGCAGGCTGGCGACGAGTTCATGGTGCTGGCCGACGAGCGGCGCGCGCGCGAGATCGCCACCTTCCGCCAGGGCAAGTACCGCGACGTCAAGCTGGCCAAGCAGCAGGCCGCCAAGCTGGAGAACATGTTCGACCAGATGGGTGCCGGCGACGTGCAGACGCTGCCGTTGATCGTCAAGGCCGACGTGCAGGGTTCGCAGGAAGCGCTGGTCGGTTCGTTGCAGAAGCTGTCGACTTCCGAAGTGCGGGTACAGGTTGTGCACGCGGCGGTGGGCGGCATCAGCGAGAGCGACGTCAACCTGGCGATCGCGTCGAAGGCGGTGATCATCGGCTTCAACACGCGCGCCGATGCCGGTGCGCGCAAGCTGGCCGAGCACAACGGCGTCGACATCCGCTACTACAACATCATCTACGACGCCGTCGATGACGTGAAGGCGGCGATGACCGGCATGCTGGCGCCCGAGCAGCGCGAAGAAGTCATCGGCACGGCCGAGATCCGCACGGTGTTCGTCGCCTCCAAGATCGGCACGGTGGCGGGCTCGATGGTCACGGCTGGCGTGGTGCGCAGAAACGCGCGCTTCCGCCTGCTGCGCGAGAACGTGGTCGTCTACACCGGCGAAGTCGAATCGGTGCGCCGGCTCAAGGACGACGTGCGCGAGGTGGCGGCCGGGTTCGAGTGCGGTATCAAGCTCAAGAACTACAACGACATCAAGGAAGGCGACCAGCTCGAGTTCTTCGAACTCAAAGAGGTTGCCCGAACGCTGTAAGGCGCGGAGTTGGCCTCGAACGCAAACCCCGCCCGCAACAAGGCGGGGTTTGTCTTTCAGGGGCGGCCAAAGGAGTACCCGATGCGACACAAACGATCGATTCCCAACCGCGGTTTCCGCATCGCCGACCAGATCCAGCGCGATCTGTCGGAGCTGATCCGCGAGCTGAAGGACCCGCGCATCGGCATGGTCACGCTGCAGGCGGTCGAGGTGTCGCCCGACTACGCGCATGCCAAGGTGTTCTTCTCGGTGCTGGTGGGCGACGTGGCCGAGTGCGAAGCCGCGCTCAACGAAGCCGCCGGCTTCCTGCGCAACGGCCTCTTCAAGCGCCTGCAGATCCACACCGTGCCCACGCTGCACTTCCAGTTCGACCGCACGACCGAACGCGCGGCCGAGCTGAGCGCGCTGATCCAGCAGGCGAATTCCACGCGGGCCAAGGAAGACTGACCTCGCATGCAAGCGCAACGCGTCCGCATTCCAAAGCGCGCCGTCCATGGCGTGCTCTTGCTCGACAAGCCGCTCGGCCTGTCGAGCAACGACGCATTGCAAAAAGCCAAGCGCCTGTACCGCGCCGAGAAGGCCGGCCACACCGGCACGCTGGACCCGCTGGCGACCGGCCTCTTGCCGCTCTGTTTCGGTGCTGCCACCAAGTTCTCGCAGGTGAGCCTGGACGCCGACAAGCGCTACACCGCCACGCTGAAGCTGGGCGAGACCACGACGACGGCCGATGCCGAAGGCGAGGTGACGAAGACCCGCGAGGTCGACGTGACCCGCGAGCAGATCGACGCCGCCTGCCGCCGTTTCATCGGCCCGATCCAACAGGTGCCGCCGATGCACTCGGCACTGAAGAAGGACGGCCGTGCCCTCTACGAATACGCCCGCGCCGGCCAGGAAGTCGAGCGCGAGCCACGCAGCGTCGTCATTCACGCCATCGACATCCTCGACTGGCAGCATGACCGCCTCGTGATCGACGTCCGCTGCAGCAAGGGCACCTACATTCGCACCCTGGCCGAGGACATCGGCGAGGCGCTCGGCTGCGGCGCGCATTTGTCCGCATTGCGCCGCACCGGCAGCGGCCCGCTGACGCTCACCGACGCCGTGACCCTGGAACAATTGGCCACCAAGACCGAAGCCGAGCGAGACGCGCTGCTGCAGCCCGCCGACACGCTGCTGGCCGACTGCCCGCTGGTGCGGCTGAACGACGAAGACGCCGGCCGGTTTCTGAGCGGCGTGCGCCGCCGCACCGCGCTGGCCGATGCAAAACAGGTGCGTGTCTACGGCCCGCAGCCCCAGGCGTTTCTCGGCAGCGGCCACATCGCCGCCGGCGAACTGATTTCAACGCGGCTTCTGAGTCCGCTGGAGGTGCAGGGCCTCCTCAACACCACGCCCCTGCAAGAGAGCATCACATGACCCGACAGATCCGCAACATCGCCATCATCGCCCACGTCGACCATGGCAAGACCACCATGGTGGACCAGCTGCTCCGCCAGTCGGGCACCTTCGCCGAGCACGAGAAGGTGGTCGACACCGTGATGGACAACAACGCCATCGAACGTGAACGCGGCATCACCATCCTGGCCAAGAACTGCGCCGTGAGCTGGAAGGGCACCCACATCAACATCGTCGACACCCCCGGGCACGCGGACTTCGGCGGCGAGGTCGAGCGCGCGCTGTCCATGGTCGACGGCGTGGTGCTGCTGATCGACGCGCAGGAAGGCCCGATGCCGCAGACGCGCTTCGTGACCAAGAAGGCGCTGGCCCTGGGCCTCAAGCCCATCGTGGTGGTGAACAAGGTCGACAAGCCGGGTGCCAAGCCCGATGCGGTCATCAACGCCGCCTTCGACCTCTTCGACAAGCTTGGCGCGAGCGACGAACAGCTCGACTTCCCGGTCGTCTATGCCTCCGGCATCAACGGCTGGAGCTCGCTGACCGAAGGCGCGCCCGGCGAGCAGTGGGGCCCCGACATGTCGGCGCTCTTCGACACCATCCTCAAGCACGTGCCGCCGAATGCCGGCGACCCGAATGCGCCGCTGCAACTGCAGATCTCGGCGCTCGACTTTTCCTCCTTTGTCGGCCGCATCGGCGTGGGCCGGATCAGCCAGGGCACGCTCAAACCTGCGATGGACGTGCTCGTGATGGAAGGCCCCGACGGCAAGGCGACCAAGGGCCGCATCAACCAGGTGCTGACCTTCCAGGGCCTGGACCGCATGCAGACCACCGAAGCCGGTCCCGGCGACATCGTGCTGATCAACGGCATCGAAGACATCGGCATCGGCGTCACCGTGACTAGCCCGACCGACCCGGCCCCGCTGCCCATGCTGAAGGTCGACGAGCCGACGCTCACGATGAACTTCTGCGTGAACACGAGCCCGCTGGCCGGCCGTGAAGGCAAGTTCGTCACCAGCCGCCAGATCTGGGACCGCCTGCAGAAGGAGCTCCAGCACAACGTGGCCCTGCGCGTGAAGGAGACCGACGAAGACGGCATCTTCGAAGTCTCGGGCCGCGGCGAACTGCACCTGACCATCCTGCTCGAGAACATGCGCCGCGAGGGCTACGAGCTGGCCGTGAGCAAGCCGCGCGTGGTCTTCAAGGAGATCAACGGCGAGAAGTGCGAGCCGATCGAGCTCGTGACCGCCGACGTGGAAGAGCAGCACCAGGGTGGCGTGATGCAGGCGCTCGGCGAGCGCAAGGGCGAGATGGTCAACATGGAGCCGGACGGCCGTGGCCGTGTGCGTCTCGAGTACCGCATCCCGGCGCGTGGCCTGATCGGCTTCTCGAACGAGTTCATGAACCTGACCCGCGGCTCGGGCCTCATCAGCAACATCTTCGACGGCTACGAGCCGCACAAGGGCGAGATCGGCGGCCGCAAGAACGGCGTGCTGATCTCGATGGACGACGGCGAGATCTTCACCTACGCGCTCGGCAAGCTCGACGACCGCGGCCGCATGTTCGTGAAGGCCAACGACCCGGTCTACGAGGGCATGATCGTCGGCATCCACAACCGCGACAACGACCTCGTCGTCAACGCCACCCGCACCAAGCAGCTCACCAACTTCCGCGTGTCGGGCAAGGAAGACGCGATCAAGATCACGCCGCCGATCGACCTGACGCTGGAATACGGCGTCGAGTTCATCGACGACGACGAGCTGGTCGAGATCACGCCCAAGTCGATCCGCGTGCGCAAGCGCTACCTCAAGGAACACGAGCGCAAGAGGGCCTCGCGCGAAGCCGCCTGATGGCGTTGACGCACGGCCGGGCCGCGGCCCTGATGGTGCTGGTGACGCTCCTGTGGAGCATCGCCGGCGTCGTCACCCGACACCTGGATTCGGCCGCGAGCTTCGAGGTCACCTTCTGGCGCAGCGCGTTCAACGCGCTGGGCTTGGGGATCGCGCTGCACTGGATGCGCGGCCCGTCGCTGTGGACGGGGCTCGTGCGCTCGCCCTGGCCGGTGTGGGTCTCGGGCCTGTGCTGGTCGGTGATGTTCACCGCCTTCATGGTTGCGCTCACCCTCACGCGCGTGGCCAACGTGCTGGTGACGATGGCGCTCGGGCCGTTGATCACTGCGCTCTTCGCGCGCATCTTCCTGCACCACAGACTCGCGCTGCGCACCTGGGCCGCGATCGTGGTTGCCGGTGCGGGCATCGCCTGGATGTTCGGGCAGGGCGCGAGCGCCAATGAGCCGGGCGCGCTGCTGGGCATCGCGGTGGCCTTCGCGGTGCCGGTGGCCGCGGCCATCAACTGGACGGTGCTGCAGCACGTGAACCACGGCAACGACGCGTCGCACGACATGCTGCCTGCGGTGCTGGTGGGTGCCGTGATCTCGTCGCTCGTCACGCTGCCGCTCGCCATGCCGTTCGAGGCGACGCCGCACGACGTGGGCCTGCTCGCCATGCTGGGGGTGGTGCAGCTCGCCATACCCTGCCTGCTTGTCGTCCGACTGAGCCGCGTGTTGCCGGCCCCCGAGCTGTCGCTGCTCGGCCTGCTGGAAGTGATCTTCGGCGTGATGTGGGCGTGGTGGGGCGCGGGCGAAGCGCCGGGCACGACCGCGCTCACGGGCGGCGCGCTGGTGATCGGTGCGCTGGTGGCCAACGAACTGGTGGCGCTGCGCGCCGCGGAGAAGACGACATGAGCGACACGCTGGTGCGGTGCGAACTGGGCGGGCAACTCGGCGTGATCACGCTCGACCGTCCGCAGGCGCTGAATGCCCTGTCGCTGTCGATGATCCGCGACATCACCGCGGCTTTGCTCGCCTGGCGCGACGACGACGCGGTGAAGGCCGTGCTGCTGCGCGGCGCCGGGCGAGAGGGCAAGGCCCCGGCCTTCTGCGCGGGCGGCGACATCCGCTTCTTCCACCAGGCCGCACTCGCCGGCGACCCCCGGCTCGAAGATTTCTTCACCGAGGAATACAGCCTCAACCACCTGATCCACAGCTACGGCAAGCCGACCCTCGTGCTGATGGACGGCATCACCATGGGCGGCGGCATGGGCCTCGCGCAGGGCTGCACGCTGCGCGTGGTGACGGAGCACAGCAAGATCGCCATGCCCGAGACCAACATCGGGCTCTTTCCCGACGTGGGCGGCGGCTGGTTCCTCTCGCGCTGCCCCGGCCATGTCGGCGAGTACCTCGCGCTGACCGGCCAGGTGCTCGGTGCGGCCGAGGCCATCGCCGTCGGGCTGGCCGACGTTTTCATGCCCTCGGCCAGCCTGCCGGCGCTCGTCGAGGCCCTGACCGACCAGCCGATCGAGAATGGCGCCCAAGCCCTGGCCACCGCGCGTGCACGCGCGCACGACACGCCAGCCGCCGCGCTCCCCGCGCATCGCGCCGACATCGATCGCCACTTCGCCGCGGCGTCCGTACCGGCGCTGGCGGCATCGCTCGCGGCCGACACGCGGCCCTGGGCGGCCGAGACGCTCAAGGCCCTGCGGCAGCGCTCCCCGCTGATGCTGGCCGTGACCTTCGAGCAGGTGCGCCGCGCCCGATCGCTGCCGCTCGCCGACGAGCTGCGCATGGAGCGCGGCCTGGTGCGCCACTGCTTCCACCTCCGGCCCGGTGCAGCGAGCGAGACGGTGGAAGGCATCCGTGCCCTGGCGGTCGACAAGGACCATGCGCCGCGCTGGCAACCCGACTCGATCGAGGCCGTCGACGCGGCGATGGTCGAGGCCTTCTTCGCCAGCCCCTGGCCGGCGCACGCCCACCCCTTGCGCGGGCTGGCCTGAGGCGCCTCAGAGCGCCGAGGGCACCGAGGCGGTGGCCGCGGCGCGCTGCAATTGCAGCAGCTTCTCCATCTCGGGCGCCGGAATCGGGCGGCTGAAGAGGTAGCCTTGCGCGTAGTCGCAGCCCATGACCCTGAGCGCGTCACGTTGTTCGGCCGTTTCCACACCTTCGGCCACCACCATCAGGCCGAGCGCGCGTGCCATCGAGATCACCGCGGTGGCGATCGCCATGTCGTCGCGGTCGTCGGGCAGCTCGCTCACGAAGCTGCGGTCGATCTTGAGCTTGTTGAGCGGCAGGCGTTTCAGGTACGAGAGTGACGACAGGCCGGTGCCGAAGTCGTCGATCGCCATGCGCATGCCCATCTCGCGCAGGCTCGCCAGGGCGTCGAGGTTGGCTTGCAGGTCTTCCACCAGCGAATGCTCGGTGATCTCGATCTCGATCCACGACGGTTTTGCCCCGCTGTCGTCGAGTGCCTGGCGCACCTGGCGTTCCAGGATGCCGCGCGCGATCTGTCGCCCCGAGACGTTGACCGCGACGTAGAAGCCGTCGTGCTGCCCGTCGGCGCGCCAGTGCGCCACCTGCCGCGCCGCTTCGCTCAACACCCACTGGCCGAGCTCGATGACGAGGCCGCTCTCTTCGGCGGCGGCGATGAACTCGATCGGCCCGACGAGCCCGCGCTTCGGATGCTGCCAGCGCACCAGCGCTTCGGCGCCCATGATGCGACCATCGTCGAGCGACACCACCGGCTGGTAGAAAAGGCGCAGCTCGCCTCGTTCGATGGCGTGGCGCAGTTCGTTGTCGAGCGTCAGCCGCAGTTGCGAGCGCTGGAGCATGTCGGACTTGAAGACGGCGTAGGCGTTCTTGCCCGAGGCTTTCGCGGCGTACATCGCGGCGTCGGCACAGCGCAGCAGCGCACTCCAGTCGCCGCCGTCGACCGGGAAGGACGACATGCCGGCCGAACCGCGCACGAAGAGCTCGTCGGTGCCCAGGCGTACCGGCTCGCGCAGGGCGCTGATGGCCTCCTCCCCAATGCGGTCGAGCCCGCCGGCGTCGGGTGGCAGCGGGAAGATGCTCATGAACTCGTCGCCACCCAGTCGGAACACCTGGCCGCGGCCCTCGAAGCTGCGCTTCAGCCGCTCGGCGATGGTGCGCAACAGCGCGTCGCCGCTCGCGTGCCCGAGCGTGTCGTTGACGTGCTTGAAGTCGTCGAGGTCGAGCATCATCACGCCGAAGGGCCTGCGGCGCGCGACGAGCTCCCGCAGGTGCTCGCCGGCGGCATTGCGGTTGTAGAGGCCGGTCACCGCGTCGACATACGCCAGCTCGTCGAGCCTCGCTTCCGTGCGATTGATGTCGCGCCGCAGGCCCAGGGCGAAGAGGTAGGCGAGGGCCAGGGCCCCGAGCGTGCACAGCGCCGTCACGCCCGCAAAGGCCAGCGTGCGCTGTTGGAGCGGTCGCATGCTGACCGACACGGCCAGGCGGCCGAGCGAACGGCCCTGGTGCTGCACCGGTTGTGTGATGTAGATGTGTCCACCCGATATGCGCGCGCCCGAGGTGGTCGCGGCCACGTGGGCCGAAAGGGGGGCGTCGACCATGCCGTCCGTAAACGTGGGGCGGTAGAACGCGATCAGCTCGCCGTGCACATCGAAGAGGTACGCCGAGGTGACGCTGCGCAGCGCCGCCAGGGTGGCCAGCGTGTCGCGGGTGGCCGGCTGGTCGTCGAACAGCACCGCGGCAGCGCTGTTGTCGGCCACAGCGCGCGCCTGCACCAGCATGTCGTCGACGATGGCGGAGCGCGCCGAGAAATAGAGGAAGACATTGAGCGCCACGCCCGCCGAGACCAGTGCCAGCCCCGCGGCCACGACCGCCGCGCGCGTGAGCCGGCTCGCCAGGCGCTGGCGTGGCAGGCCCAGCACCTGCGGCGCGGCGATGGCGGGTGGCGAGGTCTTGCGCGTGCCCTGGATCATTCGGCCACTTTCTTGGCCAGCCGCAACAGCCGTGAGCTGATCTGCAGTCGCGCGCGGCGCGCGGCGCCGAGGTCGACGTTGAATCCCACCCGGCCCGCCGATTCGACCAGGTGCACCATCAGTCCCCGGCCCTCGGCATCGTCGCCGAGCACCAGCACTGGCAGGGCATTCGGCACGCGCGCGGCGAGACCGGCGCTGCGGCGGCTGCTGGCGTCGACAAAGACGGCGTGGCACTGCTTCCAGTTGTCGAAGCCTTCGCCCATGTCGGCCACGTCGAGCTGGCGCTTCTGCACCGGCCGGCCGGCAAGCGGCTTGAAGTAGCTCGCCAGCATCCCCGCCGCATCGACGCACAGCGTGAGGCGTGGGCTGTCTGCGTCGGCAGGCCACTCCACGAACTGCAGGATGTTGTAGACGATCGCCACCTTGAGCTCGGGCGCCTCGACTGCCTGCGCCGGTGCGCAGGCGAGCAGCGGCATCGCCAACGCCCACCGGCGGGGCCATCGTGCGAGCCAGGGCGTGCGGCGCATGGCGATCAGAAGCGCAGGTCCAGCCGGGCCGCCCAGACGCGGCCCAGTTGCGCGATGCGCGGTTGCAGCACCGGGTCGTTGCCCGGGTCGTCGGGGCGGCGATTGAACACGTCGCGCACGCCGAACGAGAAGCTGGCGCGGTCGGTCTCGACAGGCTGCGAGAGCGTGAGGTTGAACACGCCGTAGCCCGCCGCC
>DASWSY010000094.1:0-4157 GCA_036402415.1 Rhizobacter sp.
GAAGGTGTAGGTGCCGTCCTTGGTGATGGTCTTGGTGGTCATGTTGAACAGCGGATCGTCGTCGCCGTTGAAGCCGCCGTCCTCGGCCCACACGCGACAGCGCAGCCGGCACTTGAGGCCGAGGATCTTGATGTTGGTCTCTTCCTGCGGGTGGAAGTTGACCGTCACCTGCGCGGTGACCTTGGCGTTGTTGGACCCCGAGATGGTCTCGATCTTGAGTTTCGGGTTCGTCAATGCAGGCATGGGATGCTCCTGTGAGGTTGCGGAGCCCGACATGGGCTCCTGCAGGTACAGACGCAGCCTCGCGAGCAAACGGATCTGTCAAGTTAGGGGGGGTGGGGCCTGCCTAGAATCGCCGCCACCATGAGCGAGATCACCGTGTTGCTGGAGCAGTCCCAGGCGGGCGATGCCGCTGCGCGCGACCGCCTCTTCACCCTGCTCTACGCCGACCTCAAGCGCCTGGCGCGCAGCCATCTCGCGAAGTCGGGCCCCATCACGCTCGACCCCTCGACCATCGTGCACGAAGCCTGGCTGCGCTGCGGCGACGCGCCGGGCGGCAGCAGCCGGGGCCAGTTCTTCGCCTATGCGAGCACCGTGATGCGCAGCGTGATCGTCGACCACGTGCGCGAGCGCGCGGCGCAAAAGCGCGGCGGCGGCGTGGCCTCGGTCACGCTCAGCACCTCGGCCCTCGAAGACCTGCCCGGCGAGCCAGACGCCCTCGCGGTCGACGAAGCGCTGCAGGCCCTCGGACGTGTGGACGCACGCGGCCACAAGCTCGTGGAGATGCGCTACTTCGCCGGCATGACGATGGAGGAGATCGCCGAGGTGATGGAGCTGTCGGTGCCCACGCTCAAGCGCGACTGGCGGCGCGCACGCGCCTTCCTCTTCGACTACCTCAGCGCCTGAGGCCGCACCGTGCCCGAGACCGCGCCGTCGACCCAAGCATGGCGCGAGGTGCTGGCCCTGTTCGACCGCTGGGCCGATGCCGACGAAGCAGCGCGCGAGGCCGAACTCGCACGCATCCAGGCCGAGCACCCCACGCTCTACCCGAAGCTGATGGCGATGATCGAGGCCGACCGCGCCGCCGAGGCGCGCGGCTTCCTCGACCAGGCGGCGCCGCTGCCGGCCGACGACCCTGCCCGCTCGCACGCTGCCGGCACCCGCCTGGGCGCCTGGGAACTGCGCGAGCCCATCGGCGCGGGCGGCATGGGCCAGGTGTGGCTTGCCACGCGCAGCGACGGGCTCTACAGCGGGCGTGCCGCCATCAAGCTGCTGCACGCCACGCGGCTCGACGCGCAGGCACAGGCCCGCTTCGCGCGCGAAGGCGAGTTCCTCGCACGGCTCGCGCACCCGCACATCGCCCAGCTCCTCGACGCCGGCCTGGCCCCCGACGGCACGCGCTACCTGGTGCTCGAACACGTGCCCGGCGAGCGCATCGACCACTGGTGCGACGCGCGCCGGCTCGGCATCGAGGCGCGGGTCAAGCTCTTCCTGCAGGTGTGCGAGGCGGTGGCCTATGCGCACGCGCACCTGGTGGTGCACCGCGACCTGAAGCCGGCCAACGTCCTCGTCACCGCCGACGCCCACGTGAAGCTGCTCGACTTCGGCGTGGCCAAGCTGGTGGCCGAGGACGGGGAGGCCGAGTTGACCGAGCTCACGCGCGCCGCGCCGGCGGGGCTTACGCCCGAATACGCGGCGCCCGAGCAGATCGAGGGCCTGCCCATCACGACCGCGACCGACGTGTACGCGCTCGGCGTGCTGCTCTTCGGCCTCCTGAGCGGCGCGCGGCCGTATGCAAGCACCTCGCGCGGCGTGGCGGCGCTGGCACGCGCCATCGTCGAGGAGCCGCCGCGCAGCCTGACCGCGGCCCTGCGCGAATCGCCCGATGCGCCCACGTCGCGCAACGCCAGCCTCGCCGCCTTGCAGCAGGCGCTGCGCGGCGACCTGGAGACGATCGTCGCCCGCGCCCTCAAGAAGTCGCCCGCCGAACGGTATGCCACGGTGCAGGAACTGCGCGACGACCTGCAACGCCACCTGGCCCACCAGCCGGTCAGCGCCCAGCCCGACACCTTCGGCTACCGCGCGCGCAAGTTCGTGCAGCGCAACCGGGTGCAGGTGGTGGCGCTCGCCGGCGTGATGCTCAGCCTGGTGCTCGGCATCGCCGCGACGGCCTGGCAGTGGCGCAGCGCGGTGCAGGAGGCGGAGCGCACGCAGGCGGTCATCAAGGTGCTGACGGACATCTTCACCGACCTCACGCCCGATGAAACGGGCAAGGCGCAAGTGCCGGTGCTCGATCTTTTGCGCAAGGGATGGCACGAGGCGAAGGAAGGCTTGCAGAACGATCCGGCAGTGCGTGGAGAAGTCGCCCGCCCGCTTGGCCTGATGCTGCAAGCCTCGGGTGACATGACCGCCGCGATGGAAGCCCTGGAAGCCAGTCGCGCGCATCTTGTGGCATCCGGGCAGACGTCGAGCGCCCACTATCTCCAGGTCATGCAAAGCCTGGCCTACATGAAGTCTCGCATCGGCCGCACCGAGGAGGCCAAGACGCTCCTGACCGAACTCATCGCCACCGCGCAGCGCACCGGCCGCTCGTCGTCCGTTGAAGCGATCAATGGACAGATCGAACTCGGCGAGATCGCGCGCCGGGAAGGCCGCCTGGCCGACGCGAAAGACCAGCTCGACACGGCCGCTGCGTTGGCGGCCCGGCATCTCGGCGCCGGCCACACGAGCCACATCCTGGCGCTGCAGGAGCATGCCGCCGTGCTGCGGGAACTCGGCCATTGGGAGCAAGCACGCGCGGTGCTGGCCTCGTCGATCGAGGCGGCTCGCCAGGCGAAGCCGATCGAACGCCTGCTGATCCGGTATGACTTGGCGCTGGTCGAGCTGGAACTCGGGCGCTTCCGCCCGGCCGCAGGCCTGCTCGAACCCTTGGTCGAGGATCTGCGCAAGTTCTACGGAGACGGTGACACCTACACCATCTACGGCATGACCTCACTGGCGATCGCCCAGTTCCACAGCGGCGAGCATCGCAGTGCAGATGCCACCTTGAACGGCGCGCTGGCGCTGGCCGGCCAGTCGCCGGAGCCCAACGTGCGCCAGATCGTGCAGACCGTCGTGGCACGACACGCATTGAGGCGCGATCAGTGCGCCAAGGCAGAGCCTTTGCTGCGAGAGAACCTGGCCCACTTCGAGGCCGGGGGCGACACGCAGCGCCCCTTCGCGGAGCGCAACCGGATGCTGCTGGGCGAGTGCGAGCTGCGCCGAGGCGATGTGCGTGCCGCCCTGGCCACGCTCGAGACGACACTGCGCCACCAGGAGGCCATCTACGGCGCGCGCCATGCGGACCTGTGGCCCACCTTGCTGCTGCGTGCCGTGGCGATGGACCTGCAACACGGCCCCGCCTACGCCGTGCCCACCTATGAACTCGCCGCCGGCATGGCACTCGAGCTCCTGCCGGCCGGCCATCCGGACCGTGCCAGAGTCGCGGTGATGCGCGATCAGGCGAGATGGCGAACGCAACCCTCCTTGCAGACCCGGCAGGCCCTTGCCGACGCTGTGCGGATGTATGGAAAGGCGTTGAACGATCGACCCGACGCACCGACGTTTTCCGTCTTATCCAGCAAGCTGTTGGAACAGGGGCCGACAGCCCGGCATTTCACGCCCCTCTTATTGGCCATGTTGGTCTATTGAAAAGGAGAAGACGATGATGAAAACGATCCGAAGCAGCCTGTGCATCGCCGCGAGCCTCAGCGCCACCCTGCTCTGCGCTGCAACCGCCCATGGGGCGGAGGACAAGGCGAAAGCGGCGACCCCCACCGCCGCCGCGAAGAAGAGCGCATCCGCGCCGCAGGCTGCTGCAACCCAGGACAAAAGCGTCGCGGGGGAAAAGAGCGGCAGTGCCGCCCCGGGCAGCATGGACATCGGCAAGGGCGGCAACACCACGGGCTTCAAGAAGCCCTCCCCGCCCAAGGTCCCGCAAGACGCCGCGGCGACCAAGAAGGCTGCCGCCCAGCAGTAGCGCCCGTCACTGCCCCGGGGGCCGGCCTGCCCGGCCCCGTCGCAAGCCCACGCTCTGTTCACAAGAACGGGGCCTCTCCTCCAGCGGGATCACCCGCAGTGCCTGAGCCGCAGCGGGCTTCAATAATAGAACGATCGTC
>DASWSY010000095.1:0-1598 GCA_036402415.1 Rhizobacter sp.
AACCACCTGCCCACGCGCACCGTGGTCTGGGCCGCGGGCGTGGCCGGCTCGCCGCTCGGCCGCTCACTCGCCGCCACGGCCAACGCCGAGCTCGACCGCGCCGGGCGTGTGGTCGTGCAGCCCGACCTGAGCCTGCTCGACCACCCCGAGGTCTGCGTCATCGGCGACCTGGCCGCAGCCCGCAGCTACGGCGAGGGCGACCCGACGCCCGTGCCCGGCGTGAGCCCGGCCGCCAAGCAGATGGGGCGGCTCGCCGCGGCCAACCTGCTGCGCCGCCTGAAGCACGAGCCGACCGAGTCCTTCCGCTACCGCGACTACGGCAGCCTCGCCACCATCGGCCGGCGTGCCGCGGTGGTCGACCTTGCCGTGCCGGTGTTCGGCGCCTTTCGCTTCTCGGGCTTCTTCGCGTGGCTCTTCTGGCTTTTTGCGCACATCTGGTTCCTGATCGGCTTTCGCAACCGGCTCGTGGTGCTGATCGACTGGGCCTGGGCCTACATGACCTTCGAGCGCCACGCCCGCGTGGTGGCCGACGCACCGCGCCTGAACACGAACGCCGATGCCCCGCCCCTGCAGGACGCGCCCGACACCCAGCCGCTCGCCTGACCCCCCACTTTGATGAAGACCGCGCCGCTGGCTGGGGCACCAAGAGGCCGCTCCTAGAATCAAACCCACCTTCGCGCCGGCCCGTCCCGGGCAGGCCGCAGCCCGATCGGACCCGACCATGGACACCCGCACCTCCCCCATCCGCCTGCGCCTCGAACGCGTGCGCGACGCGCTGAAGCAGCAAGGCCTCGCGGCGGTGCTGGTGCCCTCGAGCGACCCGCACCTGTCGGAGTACCTGCCCGAGCGCTGGCAAGGCCGGCAATGGCTCTCGGGTTTCACCGGCTCGATGGGCACGCTGGCCATCGCGCTCGACCGTGCTGCCCTCTTCGCCGACAGCCGCTACTGGGTGCAGGCCGAAGCCGAGATCGCCGGCACCGGCATCGAGCTCGTGAAGATCCCCACCGGCGCCGCCACCCATCACCTCGACTGGCTCGCCACGCACGTCAAGGCCGGCGAGACGGTCGGCGTCGACGGCAGCGTGCTGGGCCTGGCCGCCGCCCAGGCGCTCAGGAGCCGCCTCGCCGCCGCGAACGTGAAGCTGCGCACCGACTTCGACGTGCTGGCCGCCATCTGGCCCGAGCGCCCGGGCCTGCCCGACGCGCCGGTCTACGAGCACCAGCCGCCGCATGCGCCGCTCGCACGCGGCGCCAAGCTCGCACAGGTGCGCGAGGCGATGGCGCGCCACGGTGCCAACCAGCATTTCATCTCGACCGTCGACGACATCGCCTGGCTCTTCAACCTGCGCGGCGCCGACGTCAGCTACAACCCGGTCTTCCTCGCCCACGCGCTGATCGGCCTGCATGGGGCCACGCTCTTCGTGGCCGAGGGCAAGGTGCCGGCCGCGGTGCAGACGGCGCTGAAGGCCGACGGCGTGGCGCTCGCCCCCTACGCCGAGGCCGGCAAGGCGCTCAAGGCGCTCGGGGCGCAGGACGTGCTGCTGGTCGATCCCTCACGCGTGACGCTCGGCCTGCGCGAGAACGTGCCGCCCCCCGTGA
>DASWSY010000096.1:0-1668 GCA_036402415.1 Rhizobacter sp.
GACGCACCGTGGAAGTAGCGTTCGCCGACCAGCACGCCGTGGCGCACGACGACGATGCCCTTCAGGCCCTGCACGCGCGCAGCCGCGTCGAACACCTGCTCCAGCACGGCAGAGGCGATGCCCTGCGTTCCGGGCAGGCCGGCCGGCCATTCGGTCTCGACGACCTCGGGCAGGGTGACGGCGTCGTGCCGAGAAGGCTGCAGGCGACGGCGTGGCGCGAGAGGGGGCATGGGGTGCGGGCACGGGCTCAAGCGATCCCGCCGCATCGGCAATCGGGATGCCGCCGTGCGCTCCTTCGCCTGGAGGATGCAACGCGACATTCGGCCTGCCCATAATCTGCCATCTCAACCGCAGGGGACCGGACCATGCCGCAGATGTCTGAAGACTTCAGGCGCGAACTCATCAAGCTCGGCTTCCTCTCGTACAACGAGCAGGACTCGCTGTGGAAGATCGCCGCGCGCTGCGCCAAGATCTCAGGCCTGCCGCTGGGCATCGCCATCGGCGCTGCCGCGGCCAAGGGCGGCACGGTGGTGGTGCCCGGCGTCGGCACGATGTCGGCGGGCCTCGCCGGCTTCCTGGCCGGCCTCACCACCGGCACGGCGATGTGCACCGCCGCCAACCTCACCTACCGCAATGAGATGAAGGGCCTGCTCGAGTAGCGCGAGCTTTCACTCGGGCTCGATCTTTGCGGCGCGGATCACCGCACCCCAGCGCTCGATCTCACCCGCCAGCAGCTTCTCCAGCTCTGCCGGCGAACTGGCCGCCACGCGCATGCCCAGCTTGCCGAGCTTGTCCCGCACCGCCGGCGACGCGAGCGCCTCGCGCACCGCGCGGTTGAGCGTGTCGATGACGGGGGGCGGCGTGCCGGCCGGGGCCGCGAGCGCGTTCCACGAGGCCACGTTGTAGCCCGCCACGCCCGCCTCGATGGCGGTGGGGACCTCGGGCATCGCGGGGTTGCGCTTGTCGGACGACACCGCCAGCGCCTTCACCACGCCGGCCTGCACCTGCGGCAGCATGGGGCCGAGGATCTCGAAGGCGATGTCGATCTCGCCGGCGCGCAGCGCCGCCAGCACCGCGGGGCTGCCCTTGTAGGGAATGAACGCGGCTTCGAGGCCGGCCACCGTTTCGAACATCTTGGCCGCCAGGTGCTGCGTGCTGCCGGCCGTGATGGTGCCGACGTTGAGCCTGCCCTTGTGGGCGCGGGCGTATGCCACCACGTCCTTCAGCGTGGCGAATCTCGAGCCGCTCGCCACGAACACCCCGAGGTCGAAGTAGCCGAGCGTGCTCACGCCGGCGAAGTCCTTCTTCGTGTCGTAGGGCAGCTTCTTGAAGAGGCCCACGCTCACCGCATTGCCGTTGCTCATCAGCAGCAGCGTGTGGCCGTCGGGCTTCGCCGTGGCGACCGCCTGGCTGGCCACGATGCTGCCGGCGCTCGGCCGGTTGTCGACGATCACCGTCTGCCCGAGTGTCTGTGCCATGACCTCCGACACCGCACGCGCGGTGATGTCGGCGATGCCGCCGGGAGCGAAGGGCACCATGACGGTGACGGGCCTGCCGGGAAACCGCGCCTGCGCACACGCCAAGCCGGGCACGGCGGCCGCGCCCAGCAGTGCGAGGGCCTCGCGGCGCTTCAGGGAACGGGCGGAGGTGTTCATGCGCCCCAGTATC
>DASWSY010000097.1:0-3320 GCA_036402415.1 Rhizobacter sp.
CCTCGCGCCGCTGGGACCGCGACCAATCGTTCCAGGGCGGCGCCCAGCGCATCACCGACCTCTACGTCCTGCGCCCGACCTACCAGCTTGACCGGCGCTGGCGCTTCGGCTTCCACGTCGCGCACTGGAAGGACGAGGTGCTGGGCGTGCAGCGCGGCTACGGCGCCGAGCTGGCCGTGCAGATGAAGCGCAAGGTCGTGCTGGCATTGGGCTACAACGCCAAGGGCATCGACGACGGCGAGCTCGCCGCCGACGACCGCCTCGGCAAGGGGTTCAAGTTGCGCCTCTACATCCCGACCGAGGCCACCCTCAACTACTGGCTGCGCTCCGCGCGGGGCGAAGCCAAGCCGGAAAACGTGCGCTGAACAGCCACACTCACAGCCCCTTCTGCGGCGTGATCAGGTACTTGGTGCCCGTCGCCTGCTTGCCGTAGGCGTTGATCGCGTCCAGCGACAGCGCCTCCGCCAGCGACACCTCGCGGGTGTAGTGGCTCGCAAACGTGGTCTTGAGCTCGGCCGCCACACGCTCGCGCAGCTTCTGCGCATCGGCGAAACCGATCTTCTGCAGGAAGGGCGTCAAGAGCCAGCCGCCCACGCCCCACTGCATGCCGAAGCTGCGGTTGAGCTCCGTCGGGCCGCGGTCCAGGCCGCCGTAGATGTAGACCTGCTTGTAGACGTTGGAGCCGTAGCGGCTGTATTCCTTGGCGTTGGCGTTGGCCGCGGCTTCCATGCAGGTGAGCACCTGGCCCGCGAGCTTGCCGCCGCCGATGGCGTCGAAGCACAGCGTGGCGCCGGTCTCGATCAAGGCCTTGGTCAGGTCTTCCATGAAAGTCGGCGTGCTCGAGTCGACGACGTACTTCGCGCCGATCTTCTTCAGGATCTCCACCTGCTCGGGCTTGCGCACGATGTTGACGAGCGCGATGCCGTCCTTCTGGCAGATCTTGTTGAGCATCTGGCCCAGGTTGGACGCGGCGGCGGTGTGCACCAGCGCCTTGTGGCCTTCGCGGCGCATCACCTCGGTCATCGAGAGGGACGTGAGCGGGTTGACGAAGCACGAGGCGCCTTCAGCGGCGGTGGTGCCCTCGGGCAGCACCAGGCACTGCTTGGCCTTCATCACGCGGTACTGCGCGTACATGGCACCGCCGAGGATGGCCACCGTCTTGCCCAGCAGCGCCTGCGCCTCGGGCGACGCGCCGGCCTTCACCACCACGCCCGCGCCCTCGTTGCCGACCGGCATGGACTCGTCGAGCCGCGCGGCCAGGCCGCGCATCATCTTCTCGGGCACCTGGGCGGTCACGACCGTGCTGGCACCGGAGCCCGACACCTTGGCGGTCGACATGTCGGCCAGGCCGAAGAGCAGCGCCAGGTCCGACGGGTTGATGGGCGTGGCTTCCACGCGCACCAGCACCTCGTCGTCGGCCGGCTGCGGAACCGGCACGTCTTGCAGCGAGAGTTCGAGTTCGCCGCTCTTCTTGACGAGCGAGCGCAGTTGCAGCGCGGTGGCGGGGATGGATGGCGTGCTCATGGCGGGTCTCCTCTGTGGCCGGGATGGGAACCGAAAGAGGGGCAGTGTAGGAAGCCTGGCCGCCGTCTGCTGTCGCCGAGATGCCAGCCTTATTTGACGCGCTGCTTCTCGAGCTTGCGGGCCAGGGTGCGCCGGTGCATGCCCAGGCGACGCGCCGTCTCGGAGATGTTGTAGCCGGTTTCGGCCAGCGTCTCGTGGATGCGTTCCCACTCCAGCGTCTTGATCGAGGTGGTGCGTTCGGTCAGCTCGACCGCCGCGTCGCCCTGGGCCTTGGCGAAGGCCGCCTCGATGTCGTCGGTGTTGGCCGGCTTGGCGAGGTAGTGGCGCGCGCCGAGCTTGATCGCCTCGACCGCGGTGGCGATGCTCGCGTAGCCGGTCAGCACCACGATCACCGTCCCCGGGTCGTGATCGTGCAGCACCTGCACGCAGGCCAGGCCCGAGGCGCCGCCGGCCAGCCGCAGGTCGACCACGGCGAACTCGGGCGTGCTCTCGGCCAGCAGCGCACGCACGTCGTCGAGGCTGGTGGCGCGCAGCACCTGGTAGCCGCGCCGCTCGAACGAGCGCACCAGCGTTCGCGCGAAGGCGTCGTCGTCCTCGACGATCAGCAGCAACGGCTCGGGGACGTTGTCTTCAGTGCTCATCCGCCGCATTCTCCTCAGGCGGTGCCAGGGCCGCGAGCGGCAGGCGGATCTCCACTTCGGCGCCTCCCTCGTCGCGGTTGCGCGCGCTGATGCGCCCGCCCAGGGAGCGCACCACGTTCACGGCGAGGAAGAGCCCGAGCCCGCCGCCCGCCCTTCCCTTGCTCGACTGGTAGGGCTTGCCGAAGCGCTCCAGCATCGCCGGTGCGAAGCCGGGCCCGTCGTCCTGCACCCGCAGCACGAGCTCATCGTGCTCGCACTGCGCGAGCAGGCGCGGCGGCGCCTGCGGCGCGGCCTCCAAGGCGTTGTCGAGCACGTTGTCGATCATCTGGCGCAGGGCGAAGTCCGAGATCATCGGCAGGTCGGGCAGCCCGACGCGCTCGTGCCGCAGCCCGGTCGCGCCCACGCGCGTGCGGCGCCAGTGCGCGACCAGGTCGTCGAGGAAGGCGTGCAGCGTGGTCTGCATGGGAGCCTCGCCGCGCGCCTCGCCGGCCGACATCAGGATGCCGCTCACGATGGCCTTGCAGCGCTGGATCTGGATCTGCATCTCCTCGATCTCCTCGCGCAGCTCGGGCTCGGCGGCGAACGGTGCCATGCGCGACCAGTCGCCCAGGATCACGGACAGCGTGGCCAGCGGCGTGCCCAGCTCGTGCGCCGCGCCCGAGGCCAGGAGGCCCATGCGCACGATGTGCTCCTCTTCGGCGGCACGCTGGCGCAGGTCGGCCAGGCGCGCGTCGCGCCGGCGCAGGTTGCGCTCGATGCGCACGATGAAGATCACCAGCAGCCCGGCATTGAGCAGGAAGCACAGCAGCAGCCCGCCGATGTAGGGCGCCGACAGCGCCGCCGACTCGAGCCCGCTGAGTTCGAGCGGGCGGTACCACTGCGTGAGCCCGACGAAGCACAGGCTGGTGATGCCGACGATGGTCCAGGTATAGCTCGGGCGCAGCAGCACCGAGGCCACCGCCACCTGCAGCAAGTACAGGAAGATGAAGGGGTTGGTGACGCCGCCGGCGTAGTAGAGCTGCGCGCTCAGGATGGCCACGTCGACCAGCAGGCCGGCGAGCAGCTCGGTGTCGCTCACGCGCGGCGCGGTGCGGCTGCGCAGCCAGCAGGCGAGGTTGAAGCCGGTGAGCGCGCCCAGCAGCGCGAGCATCTCGG
>DASWSY010000098.1:0-2664 GCA_036402415.1 Rhizobacter sp.
GGAGCCCGTAGATCGGGTCGAGCTTGTAGAGGTGCTTGAGCAGCGTGCGCTCGATCACGAGGCCGAGCGCCCCCACCACCAGCGGCGCCACGATGAGCGCGAACCAGTAGTTGAGCCCGAACTTCTCGAGTGCGAACCAGGCCACGTAGGCGCCGATCATGTACAGCGCACCATGCGCGAAGTTCACGATGCCCAAGAGGCCGAAGATCACCGCCAGGCCGAGGCTCAGCATGGCGTAGAACGAGCCGTTCACCAGGCCCAGCATGAGCTGGCCCATGAAGGCCTGGATGGGTATGCCAAATATTTCAGTCACACAGCCCCCCAGTCGCTTCGCTCCTGCCCCCAAGGGGCGCCTCGCCTAAGCCCGGGAAACCCGTGCTCGGCGAGTAGCTTGATGAGCGCGCCGCTGCGCTCCGCGCGTCAGTTGCCACGCTCATCTCCCTTACTTCCAAAGAGCACACTTGGATTCAGACTTCGTCGTCCAGGCCTCTTCACCCTTGAAGGTCTGCGCGACCTTGTAGTAGTCCCAGGGTTCGGTCGACTCCTTGGGCGTCTTCACCTGCATCAGGTACATGTCGTGCACCATGCGGCCGTCGTCGCGGATGAAGCCGCCCTTGGCGAAGATGTCGTTGACCTTGGCCTTCTTCATCTGGGCGAGCACCTTGTCGGCGTCGTCGGTGCCGGTGGCCTTCACCGCGGCCAGGTAGTTGTGCGCCGCCGAGTAGTCGCCGGCCTGGATGGACGAGGGCATGCGCTTGATCTTCTCGAAGAACTTGCGGCTCCAGGCGCGCGTCTCGGGGTCGCGGTTCCAGTACCAGCTGTCGGTCAGGTACATGCCCTGCGTGGCGTTCAGGCCCAGCGAGTGCACGTCGTTGATGAACATCAGCAGGCCGGCGAGCTTCATCGTCTTGGTGATGCCGAACTCGTTGGCCGCCTTGATGCTGTTGATGGTGTCGCCACCGGCGTTGGCCAGGCCGAGGATCTGCGCCTTGCTCGACTGCGCCTGCAGCAGGAAGGACGAGAAGTCGCTGGCCGAGAGCGGGTGCTTGACGCTGCCCACGATGTTGCCGCCGGCGGCCTTGACCACGGCCGAGGTGTCGTTCATGAGCTGCGCGCCGAAGGCGTAGTCGGCCTGCAGGAAGTACCAGCTCTTGCCGCCGGCCTTCACGACGGCGTTGCCGGTGCCCTTGGCGAGCGCGACGGTGTCGTAGGCCCAGTGCACGGTGTAGGGGTTGCACTGCTCGTTGGTCAGCGCCGAGGTGGCGGCGCCCACCGAGATGAAGAGCTTCTTCTTCTCGGCCGCCACCTTCGCCATGGCCAGGCTGGTGCCGGAGTTGGTGCCGCCGATCAGCATGTCCACGCCGTTGGTGTCGAACCACTCGCGCGCCTTGGCGGCGGCGATGTCGGGCTTGTTCTGGTGGTCGGCGGAGACGAGCTCGACGGTCTTGCCGTTGATCTTGCCGCCCGCGTCAGCGATGGCCATCTTGATGGCTTCAACGCCGGCGGGGCCGTCGATGTCGGAGTACAGGCCCGACATGTCGGTGATGAAGCCGATGCGGATCACGTCGCCCGAGATCTGGGCCTGGGCGGGGACGAGCGCGCTGGTGCACGCGATGGCGGCTGCGGCGGCGATGTTCTTGAGTTTCATCATGTGTGTCTCCTGGTGGGGGTGAGAGAGGCGGTCAGAGCGCGAGCGGAGGTCATACGCCCAGGTACTCGTGGAGCTGGGCCATGCGGTCGGGCAGTTGGGCTTGGGTGAACTCCTGGAGGATTCGGCCGTGCTCCATCACGAGGAAGCGGTCGGCCAACGGCGCGGCGAAGCGGAAGTTCTGCTCCACCATTACGATGGTGTAGCCCTGCTTGCGCAAGGCCACCACCATCTCGGCGAGCTTCTGCACGATGACGGGTGCGAGGCCTTCCGAGATTTCGTCGAGCAGCAGCAGCTTGGCGCCGGTGCGCAGGATGCGCGCCACCGCCAGCATCTGCTGCTCGCCACCCGACAGGCGCGTGCCCTGGCTGCCGGCGCGCTCCTTCAGGTTGGGAAACATGTCGTAGATCTGGGCGATGCTCATGCCGCCCTCGGCCTGCTTGGGCGGCAGCAACAGGTTCTCTTCGCACGACAGCGTGGAAAAGATGCCGCGCTCCTCGGGGCAGTAGCCGAGGCCGAGCCTTGCGATGCGGTGCGTGGGCAGGCCGATGACTTCCTGGCCCTTCACCTTCACGCTGCCCTTGCGCGAGCCGATGAGGCCCATGATGGCGCGCAGCGTGCTCGTGCGGCCGGCGCCGTTGCGGCCCAGCAGGGTGACGACTTCGCCCTCGTCGACGTGGAAGTTCACACCGTGCAGGACATGCGATTCACCGTACCAGCCTTGCAGCTCGCGGACTTCGAGAAAACGGGTTGCCATGTCAATGCATCCTTTGCTTGGAGCGGCGCGGGCTCGCTGCGGCGGGGCGCCGTGTTCCGTTCATGTCCCCCGAGCGCTCTCCACTCCCGTGGTGAGCGCTCTCCTCCTTTACTTCACTCCACACGGCGCCCCACCACAGCGAGCAAGGCACGGCCGCGGCACGCCAACCACGAGGCATGCCACCGTCGTGGCTGGGCGAGGCTGCCGGGTGACCGGCGCAGCGAAGTAAAGGAGGAGGCCAGGCGCAGCCTGGCCGGGG
>DASWSY010000099.1:0-3147 GCA_036402415.1 Rhizobacter sp.
CAGCATGCCGCCGTCGGTGACGCGGCGCTCGCGCAGCTTCAGGAACTCGCGCATGCCGGAGGCGAAGATGCGCTCCATCGGGGCGCCCTCTGCACGCCTTCCCGCGTCGTTGTACAGGTCGTTGAGGTTTTTACCGGCCCAGAACTCGCGCTCGAATTCTTCGTTCACCGTGCGCACCTTCTTCAGCCCGAAGAGCTTGCCGAAGATGACCGTCCAGCTCGCCAGCGACACCAGGAGCAGCCCGGCCATCACGAGCTGCACCACGAAGCTCGCGTGCAGCACCAGGCTGACGATGGAGAAGTCTGTGTTCATGGAGGCTGTGTCCTTCTGATGATCTTGTCGTGGGGGCGTCAATGAGAGGCAAGAGACGTGCTCAGGTTCCCCGGGCTACCCGGTAGGCGTCCATGACCTTCAGCAAGGCATCGGGGATGCGCCGGGGCCGGAAGCTCTGCGCATCGACGCAGCCGATGCGGATGTCGCCCTCGGCCAGGCGCTCCTCGCCGCGCCAGGCCACCTGCGCCACGGTCATGCTGGCCTGGCCGGCGTGCTGCACGTCGACGGTGACGGTGAGCTGGTCGTCGAGCCGGGCCGGGCGCAGGTAGCGCACACGCGTCTCGGAGACGATGAAGATCGCCCCCGTCTCCTCGCGGAGCTGCTCCTGGCCGAAGCCGAGCGAACGCAGCCACTCGGTGCGCGCGCGCTCGAAGAACTTGAGGTAGTTGGCGTAGAACACCACGCCGCCGGCGTCGGTGTCTTCCCAGTAGATGCGCAGGGTGTGCGCGAAGGGGCTGCTGCGGGTGGCGGTCATGAACGCGGGTCGTGCGGCAGGTGGGCCGCGGGACCGCGCATTATCGCCATGCGGCGCGCCGCAAAGGCCTTACGGAATCTTGCGGTACACCGGGCCCCACAGCGGGTGGCCCTGTTCCGACTTGCTCAGCGCGAACGACGGGTCGGAGGCCCGGGCGGCGCGGAACTCCGCCTCGCACTCCACCATGCGCCGGCTGGTGCAGTAGATGAACGCGAGCACCTTGTGCGCCTCGGCCTGGTCGCGGGGCGAGACGAGGCCGGCCTTCAGTGCGTTGTTGAGCTGCTTCTCGGATTCGCCGTACTGCGCATCGTCGTAGGCGCGCAGGCCGGACTGCAGCGCCTTCTCGGCTGGGCGCGAGATCACGTCGAGCAGGCCGACGGGCTCCGGTTTGGTCGCTTGCGTGACACAGCCGGCCAGCAGCAGGGAAGCGAGGGTCACGCCGATGAGTGTTTTCATGATCCGAAGCGGTGTTTGAGTGAGACGGGCTGGCCCGGCACGATGTTGACGCTGGAACTGAAGGGCGGGAACTCGTCGTTGCGGATGGTGATGGTGTGGCGGCCTTCGCTGAGCGTCAGCTCGTTCAGCGGCGGCGTGGTGCCCACCGGCTTGCCGTCGACTTCCACATGGCCCCAGGGGCTGACCGCGATGCGCAGCGTGCCGGTGGCCGCCACTGCACCGGCGCTGCCGCGGCGGGCCTCGCGCTCACGGGCGCGGCGCTCTCTGGTGGTTTCCTTCGGGGCGGCGGCTTTCGCGGGCGCCGGTGGAGTGGCTTGCGCCACCACGGGTGCCGGCGGCGGGGGCGCTTCGGCCACCGGAGGTGTTGGCGCGGGGAGGCTGGCCGCCAGCACGGGGGCCGACGCTGGCGCCACCGACGCTGCCGGCTCCGCCGCTGCCACCGTGGTGGCGACCACCGCCGGTGCCGAGGCGATCTCTGTCACGGCCGGCGCTGCGGCGACCGCCGCCGAGGCCGCGGTCTGCGCCATCTCGGGCGCCGGGGCCTGCGAGGGGGACGACATCGCCCACCAGGCGAGGCCGGCTACGGCGAGCGCGGCCACGCCGGCGAGCGCCCACACGACCGGCTTGCGGCCCGCGCCGAGTCCGTCTTCTGCAGCGTCCTGGACTTCCTGCTGCGAGTGCTCTTCCAGCCAGTGGCGCAGTTCGCGCGACAGCGCCCGCGCCGAGCGGAAGCGGTCGTCGGGGTTCTTCTCCATCGCCTTGGCCGTGATCTCGGACAAGGCGCGGGGCACGCTCGCGTCGACCTCGTGCGCCTTTGGCGGCACGAGAGAGACGACGGCGCCGGTGATCTCCTGCAGCGAATTGCCACGGAACGGGCGCGTGCCGGTCAGCAGTTCGTAGAGCACCACGCCGAGCGAGAACACGTCGGTGCGGCGGTCGACCGCGGCGTGCTGCACCTGCTCGGGCGACATGTAGTACGGCGAGCCGCCGGCGATGTCGCCTTCGTTCTCGTGCTGGTGCGCGACGCGGGCGATGCCGAAGTCGAGCACGCGCGGCTGGGTGCGGCCGACCATGAAGATGTTGGCCGGCTTGATGTCGCGGTGGACCACGCCCTTGGAGTGGGCGTAGGCGAGGGCGTCGGACACGCGGCGCACGATCAGCGCGGCCTGCGTGGGCGTGGGCTTCCAGCCTTCGAGGCGCAGCTGACGCAGGTCGCGGCCCTTGAGCAGCTCCATCGCGATGTAGGCGCCCTGGTCGCTCACGCCGGCATCGAAGACCGTCACGATGTGCGGGTGGCTCAGGCCGCCGGCCGCGCGCGCTTCGTTCAGGAAGAGTGCGTTGAAGGCCTCGCGCTCCTCGGCGGCGATCTCCAGGTTCAGGGTCTTGATCGCGATCAGGCGCGACAGCAGCGGGTCGTGCGCGGCGAACACGCGGCCGAGGCCGCCTTCGCCGATCTGGTACTTGAGGGCGTAGCGGCCGATGTGTCCGATGGTCGCCATGTCCTGGCCCTTGCCGACGGCCGGCGTCACGGTGCGCGTGACCTGCGGCGTGGCGGGCGGGAAGTCCACGCTCATTTCTTCCGTGTCGACCCAGGGCGCCGAATCCTGCGGCAACTGCGGGTTGCTCGGAATCGACGGCGAGGGGTCGGAATCAGGGCCAGTCATGGAGGGACTTGGATGCATCATTCGGCGGGGCAGTAAGCAACCACCATCACGCGAGCTTAGTGCAAGGTGAACCCATGCTGGCACCAAAAAGCACCGGCTTCGCGCACCAGTAACACCCCGTCACCCAAAAGCGTGTGCGCTTTCTCACGTCGCCGAAAGTAACCGCTGCAGGCGCGCCACCGCCTCGGTGAGGCTGCCCATGCTGCTGGCATAGGAAAA
>DASWSY010000100.1:0-2549 GCA_036402415.1 Rhizobacter sp.
CAGAACCAGCTCGCGGTCGAGATCATGGGTCGCGGCTACGCCTGGCTGGACACGGGCACGCACGACAGCCTGATGGAAGCCGGCCAGTTCATCGCAACGCTGGAGAAGCGACAGGGCCTGAAGGTCGCCTGTCCGGAGGAAATCGCCTTCCGCTCGGGCTGGATCAATGCTGACCAATTGGCGGCGCTGGCCACGCCTCTGGCCAAGAACGGCTACGGCCAGTACTTGCAGAAGCTTCTCACCGACAAGGCGTTCTGAAGCATGCAAGTCACCCGCACCGCCCTGCCCGAAGTCCTGCTCATCGAGCCCAAGGTCTTCGGCGACGCCCGTGGCTTCTTCATGGAGAGCTGGAACCAAGCCCGCTTCAATGAGGCCGTCGGCAGCGACGTCCAGTTCGTGCAGGACAACCATTCGCGTTCATCGCGCGGCGTCCTGCGTGGCCTGCACTACCAATTGGCGCCGCACGCCCAGGGCAAGCTGGTGCGCTGTGTCTCCGGTGCCGTATTCGACGTGGCGGTGGACGTGCGCCGCTCCAGCCCCAACTTCGGCAAGTGGGTGGGCTATGAGCTGACCCCCGAGAACCACCGTCAGCTCTGGATCCCGCCCGGCTTTGCACACGGCTTCGTGGTCACCAGCCAGACGGCCGACTTCCTCTACAAGACCAGCGGCCGCTATGCGCCGGAGTTCGAAGGTGCCGTGCGCTGGGATGACCCGGCGGTGGGCATCGCGTGGCCGCTGGACGGCATCACGCCGCAGTTGTCGGCCAAGGACGTCGCGGCCCCGCTGCTGAGCGAAGCCAAGACTTTCGACTGAGCAACCGTCTTGAAAGTCAAGCTTGATGCAGCGACTGATCCCAACTCGACCGGTTCTTGGCGATAGCGTTGAGCATGGTCAGCAGCTTGCGCATGCAGGCCACGAGGGCAACCTTCTTGCGCTTGCCCACGGCCAGGAGGCGTTCGTAGTAGGCCTTCAAGGGCGCGTTGTAGCGCACGGCCGTCAGTGTGGCCATGTACAGGGTTCGGCGCACGTCGGCGCGCCCGCCCCAGATCGAGCGCTGACCGCGCATCTGCCCGGAGTCGCGGTTCAGCGGCGCCACGCCCGCCAACGCAGCGATGCGGCGCCGGTCCAGCTTACCCAGCTCCGGCAATTCGGCCAACAGCACGGCCACGCTGGCCGCACCGATGCCAGGCACGCTGGCCAACGCCTGCGCCAGTACCGCGTGGTGCTGACCCACATGAGCTGCCACATCCGCATCACTGTCGCCGAGTTCGGTCTTGAGGAACTCGACCACGCGCTCGATGCTTGGCCGCGCGGCGGCATGCGAGACACGCAGGCGCTGGCGCTCGGAAGTGACCATCTGCACGAGCTGGCGCCGGCGCAGCACCAGCGCCTGCAGGCGCTGCAGTTCGGCGTCGGCCAGCCGCTTGACGAAGCGCTCGCGCTCGGGGTGCTGATGCAGCACGCGGGCAAAGGCCGCCAGCATGCGCGCGTCCAGCGCATCCGTCTTGGCCAGAGCTCCCATCGCTCGGGCGAAATCCCGCGCCGTGCGAGGGTTGACCACGGCCACCGCCAGGCCGCTGGCCTGCAAGGCGCACGCCGCCTCGAACTCATAACCGCCAGTCGCTTCCAGCACCACCAGCGCCGGCTGCAGCGACATCAGTTGCGCCGTCAACTGCTCAATGCCTGCAGCGTCGTTGCCGATTTGCCAGGTCTTGGCCTCGGCACTGCTGGCCACCTCCAGCGTCTGGCTGGACACGTCGATACCTACGAAAACAGAGTCGGACACGTCCTCTCACTCCCATCCTTGTCTATGCGAACTTCAAGTTCCTACAACCGTTCGGGCTGCAGAGAAGGACGGTCCGGCTCAGGCGCCCAGTGCTCAGTCACGGGCTTCAACCTTCTACCCAGAGGCCGCTCGGGCTACCCGAGCCGGTCCGAGGTTTAAAGATACAAGGCCGCCGGCTGGCGGCGGCCCTTCAGATCAGGCGCGCGCGTCGCCCCAGCGCAACGGGGTGACTTCGTCACCCACATAGCTGGTGTGCCCGCTGCGATCCACGCAGTACTGCGGCGAAATAATCATCTCGCGCACCGTCATCCCCTCGCCGATGCGCGTGTGCTCGATCAACACCGAGCGCTCAACGGTGCAGCCCGCACGCAGGTGAGAGCCGTGGCCGATCCAGGTCGGCCCAATCACCCGGGCACCGGGCTCGATGCGGACGTTGGAGCCGATATAGACCGGCCCTTCGATGTGCACCTTCTCCCAGTCGACCGAGGTGTTCAGGCCGGTCCAGACCTGGGGCCGGACTTCGCGGCCAGGCACCTGCATCTGTGCCACCTCACCCGCCAGCACGCGCTGGGTCACGGCCCAGTAGTCGCTCAGGCGGCCGATGTCGATCCAGTTGAACGGGCGGTTCTGCGCGTAGAACGGCAGGCCCTTCTCGACCAGCAGCGGGAACAACTGGCTGCCGATGTCAAATTCCTTCCCTGGTGGGATCAGGTCCAGCACTTCAGGCTCGAAGATGTAGATGCCGGTGGAGGCGAGCGTGCTC
>DASWSY010000101.1:0-1778 GCA_036402415.1 Rhizobacter sp.
AGGTCGCCGAGGTGCGTGGCCAGATCGACGACACCACCAAGGGCGCGGAGCGCCAGGCCCGCGCCGTGGCGGCGCTGGCCGAGCAGGTGAGGAGCGTGACCCAGGCGCAGGAGCAGATCGGCGGCGTGGCCACCGGCAGCCGCGACGCCATGTCGCGCGCACGCCAGGCCGTCGAAAGCGTGGGCCAGGAAGTGGCCGGCATCGTGGGCTCGCTGCGCCATGTGTCCGACGCCGCCAGCCAGATCACCCAGGTGGCGCTGCAGACGCGGCTGGTCGCCTTCAATGCCTCGGTCGAGGCCAAGCGCGCCGGCGACGCCGGGCGTGGCTTCGGCGTGGTCGCCGATGCCGTGCGCGACCTCGCCGGCAAGGTGGAAAGTTCTTCCAAGGCCATCATGAGCACGGTGTCCGAGCTCGATGCGCGCATCGACGCACTGGCGCGCGAGATCCAGTCGCGCCCCGGCGCGAAGGACCAGGGCGCCTTCCAGCGTGCGCTGGCCGACCTGGAAGGCGGCGTGGGCAGCATCACGACAGCCGCGCAGCACAGCCGCGAGGTGTGCAGCGGGCTGAACGTGCAGATGGCCGAGATCGAAGGCGAGATGCGCAAGGCCGGTGACGCCCTGCAGTCGGCGCTGGTGCGCAGCGAATCGCTGCTCAAGGTGTCGGAGCGGCTGATCGAGGTCGTGGCCGAGTGCGGCATCGAGACCGAGGACACCCCCTTCATCGCGCAGGCGCAGGAAGCGGCTGGCCTGATCGCCAAGCTGCTCGAAGACGCGGTGCGCACCGGCACCATCAGCGAAACCGATCTCTTCGACGAGCACTACGTGCCCATCGCCGGCACCAACCCGGCCCAGCACACCACGCGCTTCATCGGCCTGGCCGACCGGCTCTTCCCGCAGGTGCAGGAACGCGTGCTCAAGTCCGATCCGAAGATCGTCTTCTGCATCTCGGTCGACCGCAACGGCTACGTGGCCACGCACAACCAGGTCTATTGCAACCCGCAGCGCGGCGACGTGGTGTGGGACACGGCGAACAGCCGCTACCGCCGCATCTTCAACGACCGCACCGGCCTCGCCTCGGCGCGCAACCAGCGCCCGTTCCTCCTGCAGACCTACCGTCGCGACATGGGGGGCGGCAAGTTCGTGCTGCTGAAGGAATGCGCCGCACCGATCACGGTGAACGGCAAGCATTGGGGCGGCTTGCGCCTGGCGTTCAACTTCTAGATGTGGCCGCTGCCGGCGCTGCTGGTCTGGGCGCTCTGCTGGGCGCTCTTCCTCGGGCTGCGCGCGCTCGATGCGCGTGACTGGGCCGCACTTCTTCTGGCCACCGCCGCCGGTGCGGTGCTCAGCCTGCTGAGCGCACGCCGCTGGCGGCGTGTGTTCATTGCGCTGGGCTTCCCCCTTTCCGTGCTGGTGTCCGGCATGGCAGGCGCCATCCCGGCCTGGGGCTGGCTGCTGCCGCTGCTGGCGCTCTTCGCCCTCTACCCCCTGCACACCTGGCGCGACGCGCCGATGTTCCCCACGCCCAGCGGCGCCCTGCAGGGCCTCGCGCGCACCGTGTGGCTCGACGGCGAGAACCCGCGCGTGGTCGATGCGGGCTGCGGCATGGGCGATGCGCTGCGCGAGCTGCACCAGCAGTTTCCGCAGGCCCGGCTCGAAGGCCTGGAGTGGAGCTGGGCGTTGCGCCTGGCCTGCGCCTGGCGCTGCAAGTGGCTGCGCGTGCCCGCGCGCGTGAGGCGCGCCGACATCTGGAAGGCCGACTGGACGCCCTACGCGATGGTC
>DASWSY010000102.1:0-2288 GCA_036402415.1 Rhizobacter sp.
GCGCCCCGACCGAGCCGGAGGTCGAGCTGGCCGAGGAGATCGTGGCGCGCACCCCGGTGGACCAGGTCCGCTTCGTGTCCTCGGGCACCGAGGCCACGATGAGCGCGCTGCGCCTGGCGCGCGGCGTGACCGGCCGCCGCAAGATCCTCAAGTTCGAAGGCTGCTACCACGGCCACGCGGACGCCCTGCTGGTGAAGGCCGGCTCGGGCCTGGCGACCTTCGGCCACCCGACGAGCGCGGGCGTGCCGGCCGACGTGGTGCAGCACACGCTGGTGCTGGAGTACAACAACCTGCAGCAGCTCGAGGAAGCCTTCGCCACACTTGGCCGCGACATCGCCGGCCTGATCATCGAGCCGATCGCCGGCAACATGAACTTCGTGCGCGCCAGCGTGCCCTTCATGAAACGCTGCCGCGAGCTGTGCACCCAGCACGGCGCCCTGCTCGTGTTCGACGAAGTCATGACCGGCTTCCGCGTGGCGCTCGGCGGCGCACAAAGTGTGTTCGCGCGAGAAATTCCCGGGTTTGCGCCCGACCTCACGGTGCTGGGCAAGGTGATCGGCGGGGGCATGCCGCTGGCCGCCTTCGGCGGTCCGCGCGCGCTGATGGAGCAGCTCGCGCCGCTCGGACCGGTCTATCAAGCTGGCACGCTGAGCGGCAATCCTGTGGCCACTGCCTGCGGTTTGGCCACTTTGAAAGAAATCGCCAAACCGAACTTTTTTCACGCGCTCGCGCAGCGCACGCAGGCCCTGGTGGCCGGATTGCAAAAAGCCGCAAAGCAGGAAAACCTCACGTTCAGCGCCGACTGCGAAGGCGGCATGTTCGGCTTCTTCCTGCTGCCCGAGTTGCCGCAGAACTATCCGGCGGTCATGAAAAGCGACTCGCCACGCTTCGGCCGGCTGTTCCACGGCCTGTTGGATCGCGGGGTGTACATCGCTCCCGCGCTCTATGAAGCCGGGTTCGTCAGCGCGGCGCACTCCGCCGAAGACATCTCGCAGACCGTCGAGGCTGCGCGCGAGGCGTTCAAGGCACTCCAAACGGGTTGAGCAGAACTCCGTAACCGTGCGGTTGTCATCCCGGGCTCGGCCCGAGATGACCACCGCCATCAATGCCGGAAGTGCCGCACCCCGGTGAACACCATGGCCACGCCGCGCTCGTCGGCGGCGGCGATCACCTCGGCGTCGCGCATGCTGCCGCCCGGCTGGATCACACAGGTGGCACCCTGGTCGGCGATGACATCCAGGCCGTCGCGAAACGGGAAGAACGCGTCGCTCGCCGCGGCCGTGCCCTGCAGTGACAGGCCCGCATGCTGCGCCTTGATGCTGGCGATGCGCGCCGAGTCCAGCCGGCTCATCTGGCCCGCGCCCACGCCCATCGTCATGCCGTCCTTGCAGAACACGATGGCATTGGACTTGACGTACTTGGCCACCTTCCAGGCGAACAGAAGGTCCTCCAGTTGCTGCTGGGTCGGCTGCTGTCTGGTCACCACCTTCAGCTCGGCGAGCGTGATCTCACGGTTGTCGGCCGTCTGCATCAGCAGGCCCGAGCCGACACGCTTGACGTCCATGGCGTTGCGGCCGTTGTCCCAGTCGGTCGTGCCGCCCGCCGGCAGGCTGATCTTGAGCAGACGCACGTTAGCCTTGGCCTTGAACACTTCCAGCGCCTGCGGCGTGAAGTCGGTGGCCATCAGCACTTCGACGAACTGCTTGGACACCGCCTGAGCCGCCGCGCCGTCGAGCGGGCGGTTGAAGGCGATGATGCCGCCGAAGGCTGACGTCGGGTCGGTCTTGAAGGCCTTGCCGTAGGCGTCCAGCGCGTCCTTGCCCACGGCCACGCCGCAAGGGTTGGCATGCTTGACGATCACGCAGGCCGGCGCGTCGAAGCACTTGACGCACTCCCAGGCCGCGTCGGCATCGGCGATGTTGTTGTACGAGAGTTCCTTGCCCTGCAATTGCGCGGCCGTCACCAGCGAGCCCGGCGCCGGATACAGGTCACGGTAGAACGCCGCCTGCTGGTGCGGGTTTTCGCCGTAGCGCAGGTCCTGCAGCTTCACGAAGCGGCCGTTGGACTGGGCCGGGAAGAGCGAGCGTTGCGGAGCCTGTCCCGGGCTCGCCCCGGGGTCCTCTTGCAGGCTCGACAGGTAGTCGCTGATGGCCGCGTCGTAATTGCTGATGCGGTTGAAGGCGGCCACCGCCAGGGCAAAGCGCGTCTTGTCCGAGAGCTTGCCCGAGGCCTTGAGCTCGGCGAGCACCACCTCGTATTGCGAGGCGTCGGTCAGCACCGCAACGTCT
>DASWSY010000103.1:0-2552 GCA_036402415.1 Rhizobacter sp.
CGCGCCCCTTAGGCCGGCTCTGGATCACAACCTCTTCCCCTAAACGATCAGAGGAAAAGCGCCCGATGCCCTTGCTGCCCGCATAGTGGCGGCGCTCTGCCGCGACGTTGCGAAAGTCCTCAGCAGATCGGTCGCTGCGCTTGGAGGAATAGGCGACAAACAGCCATTTTTGTGTGAGGTCCTCGTATGACATGCCGGACCCGTTGTCTGCAATGACAATTAGGTCCACGCCGAAGTAGAGCTGTACGTTGTCCGCACCAGCGTCAAATGAGTTCTTCACGAGCTCAAAGATCGCGACTTCGTCGTCCGTTATGAGCTCGCGGCCTAGGACACGCTTGAGCCCTGTGCTGACGTCAAAATGCAGTTTGCTCTTCGTAGCCAATGTCAACTCCTGCGCTCGCTCTGGCGAGGAGCATCAAAGTCTCTACCTTGACGCTGCCTTAACTCGGCGGCCTCTTCATGTGGCGACTGTACTTTGGGTTACAACGGGCGCGTCGGTCGCCCTTGAGCTCAGTGGTTACCCCAGCGACAAGGCCGCCGTCGGGGCCGGCCTGGCCGGTTTCAATGACGTTGAAGCCCTGTCGCCGAAAGGCTTCGCCAACGAGTTGTTCGAACTGGCGCCAGCTCATGCCGTTGAGCGCATCGGCCGCAGGATTGGCCGTGGTGCGCTCGAGCAGTTGCTTGCGGCTGCGGCGTTTGAGGGCGGATGCGACGGCACCGAAGAGGCACAACACCGGCAGGAGGTATTGCCCGTAGAACGCGAAGGTTTTCCAGATCGCCTGGGTTGCAATGGCACCCATCTGGCCCAGTTGCGTTGGCTGTGGGAGCGGTCGCTCCGCGATCGGGTGCAGGACCAGATAGGAGATCACGGCCAGCAGCACGCCGGCCCACCAGGGCAGCATGGCGACCAGCTCCATGATGTCTTCGGCCGCACCTTGTTTGCGACGTCGCGCCATGTCTTCCCCCCCTGAATTGCCACCGGAATGCCGGCTCTTCTGGGAGGCCGGTCGCTCGCGGTGGGTGCCCCGCTACGATTGGTTTACACGTCGATGTTGCCGGCGCGCAGCGCGTTGGTTTCGATGAAGTCGCGACGCGGCTCGACCTCGTCGCCCATCAGCATCGTGAACACCTTGTCGGCCTCGATTGCGTCCTCGATCTGCACGCGCAGCAGGCGGCGGACGGTCGGGTCCATCGTCGTTTCCCACAGCTGCTCGGGGTTCATTTCGCCCAGGCCCTTGTAGCGCTGGCGGCCGACGCTGCCTTCGGCTTGCGTCATCAGCCAGGCCATGGCGGCGCGGAAGTCCTCGACCTTGGATTCCTTGGCCTTCTCGCCTTCGCCCTTGCGCACGATGGCGCCGGGCTTGATCAGACCCTGGAAGCTCAGGCCGGCGTCGGCCAGCACTTCGTAGTCGGCACCATGCACGAAGTCGGCACTGATGATGCTCGCGCGCACGTTGCCGTGGTGGATGCGGGCGATCTTCAGGAACAGCTTGTCGGTGCGCGGATCGGTCTCGACCGTGACCTCGGCGTTGTGCAGCGCGGCCTTGAGGGCCTGTGCGCTGGCTTCGGCCTCTTCGCGGGTGTCGACCTTCAGTGCCAGGCCGTTGGCCAGCACGTGCAGGGCCTCGCCGTCCATCCAGTTGGACAGGCGCTCGATGACGCTCTGTGCGGTGACGTACTTGCGGGCCAGCGCGTCCAGGGCGTCGCCCTTGAGCGTGTCGCCGGTGCCGGTATCCAGGCTCGCGTCCTGCAGCGCCACCTTGAGCAGGAAGGCGTCGAACTCGTGGCCGTCCTTCAGGTACTGCTCGTGCTTGCCGACCTTGACCTTGTAGAGCGGCGGCTGCGCGATGTAGATGTGGCCGCGCTCGACCAGCTCGGGCATCTGGCGGTAGAAGAAGGTCAGCAGCAGCGTGCGGATGTGGGCACCGTCCACGTCCGCGTCGGTCATGATGATGATGCGGTGGTAGCGGAGCTTGTCCGGGTTGAAGTCGTCGGTGCCGGCGCCGCGGCCGATGCCGGTGCCCAGGGCCGTGATCAGCGTGATGATTTCGTTGGAGGTCAGCAGCTTCTCGTAGCGGGCCTTCTCGACGTTCAGGATCTTGCCGCGCAGCGGCAGGATGGCCTGGAACTTCCGGTCGCGGCCCTGCTTGGCGGAGCCGCCGGCGGAGTCACCCTCGACGATGTAGATCTCGCACAGCGCCGGGTCTTTTTCCTGGCAGTCGGCCAGCTTGCCGGGCAGGCCCATGCCGTCGAGCACGCCTTTGCGGCGCGTCATCTCGCGCGCCTTGCGCGCTGCTTCACGGGCGCGCGCGGCCTCGATGATCTTGCCAACGATGATCTTGGCGTCGTTGGGGCGTTCCTGCAAAAAGTCGTTGAGCTTGTTGGCCACCACGTCTTCGACCGGGCCGCGCACTTCCGACGACACCAGCTTGTCCTTCGTCTGCGAACTGAATTTCGGCTCCGGCACCTTCACCGACAGCACGCAGGTCAGGCCCTCGCGCATGTCGTCGCCCGCGATTTCCACCTTGGCCTTCTTGGCGAAGTCGTGTTCC
>DASWSY010000104.1:0-14408 GCA_036402415.1 Rhizobacter sp.
GCACCGGCGGCGCTTCGGCTTTCGCCGGTGTCGCCGCCCCCTCACCGACCTGGAGCTCCAGGCCGAGTGCACCCAGGGCATTGAGGTAGGCCCCCATCGTGACCGAGGGTTCACCCCCTTCGATGCGGTGCCACGTCACGCGGGACATGCCCGCGGCCGCAGCCGCCGCCTGGGCGCTCACGCCGAGGGCCTTGCGCCGCGCACGGATACCCAGCCCGAGCGTGCCCAGGCGGGCTGCAGCAGCCAGATCGGGAGTGGGGGCACGGGCTGGCATAGTGGTTCTCATTTTATACAAACGCTTAGATTTCGTCCACAATGAGAAACATACCTCAAGCGACCCATCGTCAACAGCCTTGACTCCCCGAGGACAACCGGCGGCGGCACAATCGACGGCTCACCCCTCCCCCACCGACAGGAGCATCGCCATGGCCACCGCCAAGAAGCCAGCAGACCACGCCTTTGCCCACACGATCAAGACCCTGAAGACGCCCTCGGGCCGCAGCACGAGCTACTTCTCGCTGCCCGAACTGGCGAAGACCTACCCCAACGTCAACCGCCTGCCGATCTCGATGCGCATCGTGCTGGAGTCGGTGCTGCGCAACTGCGATGGCAAGAAGGTCACCGCCGACCATGTGGCGCAGGTGGCGAACTGGGCGCCGAATGGCGACCGGGTCAACGAGATTCCCTTCGTCGTGGCGCGTGTGGTGCTGCAGGACTTCACCGGCGTGCCGCTGCTGGCCGACCTGGCGGCCATGCGCAACGTGGCCGTGGCCAAGGGCAAGAACCCGCGCACCATCGAGCCGCTGTGCCCGGTCGACCTGGTCGTCGACCACTCGGTGATGGTCGACTACTACGGCACCAAGGACGCGATCGACTTGAACATGAAGCTCGAGTTCGACCGCAACAAGGAGCGCTACCAGTTCATGAAGTGGGGCATGCAGGCCTTCGAGACCTTCGGCGTGGTGCCCCCCGGCTTCGGCATCGTGCACCAGGTGAACCTGGAGTACCTGGCGCGCGGCGTGTATGAAAAAGGCGGCGTGGTCTATCCCGATTCGCTGGTGGGCACCGACAGCCACACGACCATGATCAACGGCATCGGCGTGGTGGGCTGGGGCGTGGGCGGCATCGAGGCCGAAGCGGCCATGCTCGACCAGCCGGTCTACTTCCTCACGCCCGACGTGGTGGGCTTCGAGCTCAGCGGCCGCCTGCGCGAAGGCGTGACCGCCACCGACCTGGTGCTCACCGTCACCGAGATCCTGCGCCGCGAGAAGGTGGTGGGCAAGTTCGTCGAGTTCTACGGCGAAGGCACCGAGAGCCT
The DNA here is from genome assembly GCA_036402415.1 of Rhizobacter sp. Lineage (GTDB taxonomy): Bacteria > Pseudomonadota > Gammaproteobacteria > Burkholderiales > Burkholderiaceae_C > Rhizobacter. Next base: position 1,319 of record DASWSY010000104.1, read on the forward strand.
CACCCTGCCCGACCGCGCCACCATCGCCAACATGGCGCCCGAATACGGCGCGACCATGGGCTTCTTCCCGGTCGACGCGCGCACCATCGACTACATGCGCGGCACCGGCCGCACCAAGGAAGAGATCGAGACGCTCGAGGCCTACTTCAAGGCGCAGAAGATGTTCGGCATCCCGCGCCGTGGCGAGATCCAGTACTCGAAGCAGGTGTCGCTCGACCTCTCCACCGTCGCCCCGTCGCTGGCCGGCCCCAAGCGCCCGCAGGACCGCATCGAGATCGGCAACCTGAAGAAGGAGTTCAGCGAGCTCTTCTCCAAGCCCGTCTCGGCCAATGGCTTCAACCAGCCGCCCGAGAAGCTGCCGCAGGTCTTCACCACCAAGAGCGGCATCCCGATCAGGAACGGCGACGTGCTGATCGCGGCCATCACCTCCTGCACCAACACCTCCAACCCCGCCGTGCTGCTGGCCGCCGGCCTGCTGGCGAAGAAGGCGGTGGAAGCGGGCCTCACCGTCAAGCCGCACGTGAAGACCTCGCTGGCTCCCGGCTCGCGCGTGGTGACGACCTACCTCGACAAGGCCGGCCTCACGCCCTACCTCGACAAGCTCGGCTTCACGCTCGCCGGCTACGGCTGCACCACCTGCATCGGCAACGCCGGCGACCTGACGCTCGAGCTCAACGAGCTGATCTACAAGAACGACCTCGTGTGCGCCGCGGTGCTCTCGGGCAACCGCAACTTCGAGGCGCGCATCCACCCGAACCTCAAGGCGAACTTCCTCGCCTCGCCGCCGCTGGTAGTGGCCTACGCCATCGCCGGCAACGTGACGCGCGACCTGATGACCGAGCCCGTGGGCCAGGGCACGAACGGGAAGGATGTCTACCTCGGCGACATCTGGCCGACGAGCGAAGAGATCAGCGCGCTCATGAAGTACGCGATGGACGGCAAGGCCTTCCGCGAGAACTACGCGCAGGTCAAGAGCAACCCGGGCGAGCTCTGGGAGCGCATCGAGGGCGTGAAGGGCGAGACCTACACCTGGCCGCGCAGCACCTACATCGCCAAGCCGCCGTTCTTCGACGACTTCCACATCACGCCGGCCACGGCCAGCCTGGGCCTGAAGGGCGCACGGGCGATGGCGCTCTTCGGCGACTCGATCACCACCGACCACATCTCGCCGGCCGGTTCCATCAAGGAGCAGTCGCCCGCGGGCCACTGGCTGAAGGCGCACGGCGTGAGCAAGGCCGACTTCAACTCCTACGGTTCGCGCCGCGGCAACCACGACGTGATGGTGCGCGGCACCTTCGCCAACGTGCGCATCAAGAACCTGATGATCCCGCCGGGGCCCGACGGCAGCCGCGAGGAAGGCGGCCTCACGATCTACATGGACGGCAGCAAGAAGTTCATCTACGACGCCGCCATGAAGTACATCGAAGCCGGCATCCCCACCATCGTCTTCGCGGGAGAGGAATACGGCACCGGCTCCTCGCGCGACTGGGCCGCCAAGGGCACGGCGCTGCTGGGCATCAAGGCGGTGGTCGCGCGCAGCTACGAGCGCATCCACCGCGCCAACCTGGTGGGCATGGGCGTGCTGCCGCTGCAGTTCAAGGGCGACGACTCCTGGCAGACGCTGGGCATCAAGGGCGACGAGACCTTCGACGTGCTGCTCGGCACCGAGCTCAAGCCGCAGCAGGACGCCACGCTCGTGATCTGCAGCAAGGACGGCGGCAAGCGCGACGTGCGCGTCACGCTGCGCATCGACACGCCGATCGAGGTCGACTACTACAAGCACGGCGGCATCCTGCCCTTCGTGCTGCGGCAGTTGCTCGCCTCGGCCTGACCTTCTCGAGCTGATGCCCGAGCCGTTCAAGAACCTGCTCGGTCCGCAGGTGGTTGCCGCGATGGCGGGCCACCTGCAACGTGCCGGCGCCGAGACCGGGGCCGGCTTCGACGCCAGGCGCTTCCGCTCGCTAGCCTTGAGCGGCCTCGAAATGCTGGAGATGAAGGCCCGCGCCCAGCACCTCTGCTCGGCACTGGAGAAGACGCTGCCCGCCGACTTCGACAGCGCCGCCGCGGTGATGGAAGGCGCGCTCGCGTCGATGGACCCGATCGACGACGCCACGCTCGACAGTCCCACCGGTGCGCGTGACGACGGCCTCGCCGGCTGGGCCGTGTGGCCGCTCACCGAGTACGTGGCCCGGCGCGGCCAGGCGGACCCGCCTCGCGCGCTGCAGGCCTTGCACGCGATGACGCAGCGTTTCACCGCCGAGTGGGCCATCCGCCCGTTCATCCTGGCCGAGCCGGCCTTGTCGTTCGACACGCTCGGCCGCTGGAGCACAGACGCCAGCGCGCATGTGCGGCGCCTGGTCAGCGAAGGCAGCCGCCCGCGCCTGCCCTGGGGCATGGTGCTCAAGCCGCTGGTCGACGACCCCTCGCCCACCCTGCCGCTTCTGCGCACGCTGATGGACGACGCCAGCCCCTATGTGCGCCGCAGCGTCGCCAACCACCTGAACGACATCGCCAAGGACCACCCCTACCTGATCGAGTCCTGGCTGCAGGAACACCTGCCGTCGGCGACGCCGCAGCGCCTGGCCCTGCTCCGGCACGCGAGCCGCACGCTGGTGAAGAAAGGCCATGCCGGCGTGCTGAAGGCCTTCGGCGTGGGCGATGCGTTCAGGGGCTCGGCCACCCTCGCCCTGTCGGCGCGCCGCGTACGGGTCGGCGACAGCCTGCAGCTCACGCTGGTGCTGCAGTCCACCGCACGCAAGCCGCAGCGCCTGGCGATCGACTACGCCGTGCACCACGTGAAGGCGAGCGGCGCTACCTCGCCGAAGGTGTTCAAGGGCTGGGGGATCGAGCTTGCGGCCGGCGAAGAGCGTGCGCTGCGCAAGCAGCATTCGCTCAAGCCCATCACCACGCGCACCTACTACGCCGGCACGCACCGCCTGGAGGTGCTGGTCAACGGCACCTCGGTCGCCGAGGCCAGTTTCGACCTGCGGCTCTGAGCCGTCGTCGGATCACTCCGACAACACCTCGCTGCCCCGACCTCGTGTTTTCGAGGCCGCGTCCGGTAGGGCGCACGAGGGTGCGTGCCTACGCTTGAGGCTCATCAACGGCTTCACAGGAGAGCGCCATGAAATCGATCCTGCTATGGGCCCTGGGCGTGCCCATCCCCGTCATCCTGCTGCTCTGGCTGGTCTTCTGACGAGCCTTCGAGCCAACCTCAGCCGAGACGCTCCCTGAAGAGCGCCTCGCTGAACCCGACGGTGACCGTGCCGTCGGGCCACTCGACGACCGGGCGTTTGATCACGCTCGGTTGTCGTGCCATGAGGGTGCGGGCCGAGGCCTCGTCGTGCACGCCCGCCTGTTCGTCTGGCGGCAACTTGCGCCATGTGGTGCCTTGGCGGTTGACGAGCTTCTCCCAACCCACGGCCGCGAGCCAGCGGGCCATGTTCGCCTCGGGAACACCTTGCTTCTTGAAGTCGTGGAACTCGGCGGCAGCGCCCTGTGCGGCCAGCCAGGCGCGCGCTTTCTTGACGGTGTCGCAGTTGGGAATGCCGTAAAGGGCAATGGGGTGGTGTGTCATGCCTCAATGATCGTCGCGATCGACGTCGCACAACGGGTCGGGACCGTAGGACGTGTCCATCACCTTGCCCTGCGCATCGATGCCGACCTGAAACCACTGGCAGAACACCGAGTCGTAGCGGTAGGCCCAGACCGTCTGGCGGCGCTCGGCCACCCCGACCACGCGCTGCTCGAAGGAGTGGCCGATGAGCGCCTGCACGGCCCGGGCGTCCATCCCCGGCAGGATGGTGTTGAAGTTGGCCTCGGTCAGCACCTGCTCCCAGCGCTGCAGCCGGCCGCCGGCGTCGAAGTCGAGCATGTAGGTGTGGCGTCCGAACGGGCCGCGCGCGTATTCGACGCGCGTGCCACCGTCCGGCAGCGGAATGCGCGCCGTCGGCTCGCCGAGGCGGCGAACGGTGTCGGCCTGCGTGGCACCGGTGGGCAGCGACTGCGGCCCGTAGCTGATGCAGCCGGCCAGCGCAGCCAGCAGCACGGGAGTGGCAACAAGCTTGGACATGGGGCACCTCGTCGGCGTGTACGACGAGTCTAGGCCGGGTTCAGGCCCGTTGCGGCCGGTACTTGAAGACGGCACGGATCACGCCGTGGTCATTCGTGCCGCTGGCCTTGTGGTCGTCGAAATTGAGGTGGTCGTTGTTGACCACCAGACCGTCGAACAGCCACACGCGCTTGCGGCTGTGGTCGTAGAACTGCTCGCTCACCATGATGTGGTCGAGCGATTCGCGGATGCCCTCGTGCACGTGGGTGTAGTACACGTCGCGCGTGTCGCGGTACTCCTGCAGGGTCTGCGTGCTGTAGAGCACGACGTCGCCGCCGCCGATGGAGTCGCCCACGAGGTAGCGCGGCTGCTCGGTGAGGATGTTGGTGGTGTTGCTGAAGTGGCCGTCGTTGATGTCGCCCAGCACGACCACCGGCGTGTCGTTGCCCTTCATCTGCTCGGTGAGGATGAAGCGCAGCGCCGCGGCCTCGGCGGTGCGGCGGATGGTGGAGATGGCCGCGCCGATGGCGGTGGCATGCCTGGCGTAGGTGTCGCGGTCGCTGCGGTACCAGGCTTCGTTGAAGATCCGGGTGGGGCCCTTCGACTTGAAGTGGCACACGTAGAGGTGCACGGGCGGCCCGTCTTCGCGCGGCTGGATGGCGAAGTGCGCCACCGGGCGGGAAAAGCCGCGGATGCTGACGTCGATGAGCGGCGTCTGCGGGTCGTCGCCATGCGAGCGCAGGATGAACTTCTCGGGAAAGTTTTCGATCCACTCCGGCGCCGCGGCGAGAAGGCCCTTGCGCACGATGGCCGCACAGACGATCTTGCGGCCGTCGGCATCGGGCGGCACGAGGAGGTCGTACTCGGCCTCGAGCCCGGCCACCTGCAGCGCACGCTTCATCGAGTCGGCATGCCACAGCTCCTGGAAGCCGAACACGTCGGCGCGCAGCAGGCTGAGCTGGCGCGCCGTCCAGGCGATCTTGCGTTCGTATTCGGCCTCGGTCCATCCGTCGCGGTCGGTGTAGAGCGCACGGCCGGGCTCGTTGAGGTTGTAGAGGTTGAAGGTGGCAATGCTCAGCTCTCTCAGGTTCATGGCGGCCTCCAGACGGAACGTGCACAGTAGGCGACGCGTGTGACGTGCGTGCAATCCCCAGAACGCTCTCCCCTATATTCCGGCCACTCCTTCTCCGAACACACCGGTCCGCATGGCCTTGCAACACCGAGGCGCCGTCATCGCCGCGCTGGGCAGCGCCCAGACGCTCGCCTGGGGCTCGTCGTACTACCTCGCCGCCCTGCTGGCCGCGCCGATCGCCCGCGAACTCGGGCTGCGCGAACCGACGGTCTTCCTCGCGTTTTCCTGCGCGCTCGTGATCTCGGCGCTCGTCGGACCCTGGAGCGGGCGCACCATCGACCGCCACGGCGGGCGTCGTCTGCTCATGGGGACGAGCCTGCTGTTTGCCGCCGGGCTTGCGGGCCTGGGCCTCGTGCAGGGGCCGTGGGGCCTCTTCGCCGCGTGGATCGTGCTGGGCCTGGCGATGGGCAGCGGCCTCTACGAAGCGGCCTTCGCCACGCTCGTGCGCCTGTACGGGCAGGACTCGCGCAACGCCATCACGGGCATCACGCTGATCGCGGGCTTCGCAAGCACCGTCGGCTGGCCGCTCACGGCGTGGATGGAGTCGCAGGTGGGCTGGCGCGGCGCGTGTTTCGGCTGGGCGCTGCTCCACCTGGTGCTGGGGCTGCCGCTCAATGCGTGGCTGCCGAGCGTGACGGTCCCACAGGCCCCGGCGTCGGCCGCCACGCCGGGCGCGACGAGCGACGGCCCGGACGCGGCACCGCCCTCTCCGCTGCTCACGAGCGTGCTGCTGTCCTTCGTCTTCGCGGTTGCGTGGTTCACGAGCACGGCGATGGCGGCCCACCTGCCGCGGCTGATGCAGGCCCTGGGCGCGAGCCTCGCCGTGGCGGTCGCGGTGGGCGCGCTGGTCGGGCCCGCCCAGGTGGCCGGGCGCCTGCTCGAGTTCGGCGTGCTGCGCCGCGTGCACCCGCTGCTGTCGGCGCGGCTGGCCACGCTCGCGCACCCGCTGGGCGCGGCCGTGCTGCTCTTCGCCGGGCCTGCGTTCGCGCCGCTCTTTGCCGTGCTGCACGGGGCGGGCAACGGCATCCTCACCATTGCCAAGGGCACGCTGCCGCTCGTCTTCTTCGGGCCGCAAGGCTACGGCGCACGCCAGGGCTGGCTGATGCTGCCGGGGCGCATCGCCCAGGCCTTCGCGCCGTTCGCGTTCGGCCTCGCACTCGACCACTGGGGGGCGACGAGCCTGTGGCTGTCGGCCGCGCTGGGCATCGCCGCCTTTGCCGCGCTGATGGTGCGGCGCAGCCGGCAGCCCTGAGCGCGTAGCAGGCGCAATAAAGGAAGCCCCGCACAGGGCGGGGCGTTCACGGCGAGAGCGAGGCTGTCTACTTGCTCTTGGAGGAGCCGCCGGTCGACGAACCGCTCGACTCGATGCCGGTGGATGTCGAGGTCGTGGGCGAGGTTGTGCCGGACCCGCTCAGGCCGGTGGTGCTGCTGCCGCCACCTTGCGGACCGGCGCCCGACTGCGAGCCCTGCCGGCTGCTGCGCCAGGTGTTGAACTCGTCGGAGAACTTCTTGTAGCGCTCCTGCCGCCACGACTGGTAGTCGTTGTCGAGGTTGCGCAATTGCTCGCTGCGCCACTGGTGGTAGTCGGGGTCGTGGTGGTGCTCGCGGCCGCTTTGCTGGCCCTGGCCGCCGCTGTAGTGGCCCCAGTCGGCATGCTGGTCCCACTCGCGCTGGCCTTGCTGGCCGCCGTAGCCCTGCTGACCACCATAGCCCTGTTGGCCACCGTAGCGTTGCTGGCCGCCGTCGCCTTGCGAGCCTTCGTAGCCCTGGCCGCCACCCCTCGAGCCGTAGCCGGACTGCATGCCACCGTCGCGCTCATAGCCCCCCTGCGAGCCATAGCGCTGGGAGCCGAAGTCGCGTTGGCCGCCGTAGCCACCCCGCGCGCCCTGCTGGCGGCCGAAGCCCTGGCCAGCGTCATAGCCTTGGCCGCGGTCTTCGCCATAGCCGCCGCCCTGGCCGCCGTAGCCGCCACCACCGTACTGGCCGCCGTACTCGCCGCCATAGCCGCCGTAACCGCCGCCCATGCCGTAGTCGGAGCTGCCACCCTGCTGGCGCGATGGGTCGAACTGGCGGCCCCCGCCGGTGTAGTAGTCGCCCGACTGCGCCCCGCGCTCGGAGCGCTGGTCCTGCTGCCCGCCCTGGCGGCGGAAGTCGCCGTAGTTGCTGCCCGATTCGCTGCGCTGGCCGCCTTGCTGGCCGGCGCCCTGGCGCCCTTGGCCGTAGTCGTCTGCGCCGAATCCGCCGTCCTGGCGGCTCTGATAGTCACGCTGAGTCATGTCGCTTCCTTTCGTGATCCAGTGGTCTGAACCGGCCTCGCCGCAACGTGCGGCAGCCGTAGACCGAACTGGCAAGCGAGGTGCCGAACCACACGCCAACAGGCTGGGCGATGCGGTCTGACGCATGGGCTCACGCGTCTCAAACTTCCGCAAATTTTGCGCAGCCGGCAAATGCGGGCGGCCTTGTGTGAGCCCTGCACCGCAGCATGGGCGGAACGCGCGTTGCCCGCCGGAAGAGACATCGATGCATTCACCAAGGAGTTCCCCATGATCAAGTTTTCACGCATGGCATTCGTCGCAGGTGCAGCCGTGTTCGGCCTGATGGCCGGCACCGCGGCAAGCGCACGATCGGATGCCGACTTCATGAAGCAGGCCGCGCAGAACGGCGCCGCCGAAATCGAAGCGAGCAAGCTCGCGCTGCAGAAAGCGCAGCGCAGCGAGGTGAAGGCCTTCGCCGAAAAGATGGTCGCCGACCACACCAAGACCTCGGAAGAGCTGAAGCAGCTGGCCACGGCGAAGAAGGTCACGCTGCCCGACGGGCCGTCGATGAAGCAGAAGGCCGAACTCAAGATGATCAGCGCCGGCGACGACGCGAAGTTCGACGAGCGCTATGCCAAGTCCTTCGGCGTGAAGGCGCACGAAGAGACGATCAAGCTCTTCGAGGAGGCCGCGAAAGGCGCGACCGATGCCGACGTGAAGGCCTTCGCGCAGAAGACCCTGCCCGCCCTCAACCACCACCTCGACATGGCCCGCTCGCTCGAAGGCGCAGCCGCGCGCAAGTGACGCTCACGGAGACACCATGGACCTTCAAAGCACCAGACCTTTCGCCGTCGTGACCGGCGCCTCCACCGGCATCGGGCGCGAACTCGCCCTCGAGTGCGCACGCAACGGCTTCGACCTGCTGATCGCCGCCGACCAGGGGCCGCTTGAAGAAGCGGCCCTTGAGTTGCGCGAGCTCGGCGCCACGGTCGAGACCCTGACCGTGGACCTGGCCACACCGGCGGGCGTGGCAGCGCTCGTGGAGCGCATCGGCCAGCGCCCGGTCGACGCGCTGCTCGCCAATGCCGGCCACGGCCTCGGCCGCGCCTTTCTCGACCAGGACTTCGCCGACATCCGCCACGTGATCAACACCAACGTGAGCGGCACGCTCGACCTGCTTCACCAGGTGGGCCGGCGCATGCGCGCCCAGGGCCGCGGCCGCATCCTCGTCACCGGCTCGATCGCCGGGCGCATGCCGGGCAGCTTCCAGGCCGTCTACAACGGCAGCAAGGCCTTCATCGATTCCTTCTGCTATGCGCTGCGCGACGAGTTGAAGGACTCGGGCGTGACCGTCACCTGCCTGATGCCCGGCCCGACCGACACCGAGTTCTTCGAGCGTGCCGACATGACGGACACCGACGTCGGCACCGGCCCCAAGGCCAGCCCGGCCGACGTGGCCAAGGCAGGCTTCGACGCGATGATGGACGGCGAAAGCGACGTCGTGGCCGGCTGGAAGAACAAGCTGCAGGCCCTGCTGGCGAACATCACGCCCGACGAGATGCTCGCGCGGCGGCATCGCAAGATGGCCGAGCCGGGGTCGGCCCGGCACTGAGGCAGGGGGCGCCGCCAAAAGACAAGAGGGTCAGCCGCATCGTGCGCGCTGACCCTCTTCGATTTGGTGGGCCCTGTAGGATTCGAACCTACGACCAACGGATTAAGAGTCCGCTGCTCTACCAACTGAGCTAAGAGCCCGCTCGTTCTGTGCTTCCAGGGAAGCTGGTGGGTTGTGCAGGATTCGAACCTGCGACCAACGGATTAAAAGTCCGCTGCTCTACCGACTGAGCTAACAACCCGGAAAGCCCATGAGTATAACGGGCTTCGCGTTGCAGCTTCAAGCCAGCCGGCGAAGCACGCATTGTAGCGCTTCTGAAGCCGCCACCAAGCCGAACGTTGCGGTGACCACCACACTCGACCCGTACCCGTGGCAATTCAGGCTGCCGTCGACGGTGTCGCACGCGGCATCGACAGGCGCCATGACGGCTTCGCGCGAGAACACGCAGCGCACACCCATCGCGCGGTCTCGCGGCGCGCCATGCTGCTTGCGCAGGCGCTGGCGCATGGACGCGAGCAAGGGGTCGTGCGTCGCGCGCGAGATGTCGTCCACTTCCACGAGTTGAGGCTTCTGCTTGCCGCCAGCCGCACCCACGCACACGAAATCATGGCGCCCCTCGCGCGCCCACACGGCCATGGCCATCTTGGCGGCGACCTGGTCGCAGGCATCGATGAGCACGTCGACCTCGTGCGGCAGCAGCGCGGGCCAGTTGTCGGCCGTCACGAAATCGTCAACCACGTGGACGTCGCAGCCGGGATGGATGTCGGCGATGCGCGCGCGCAGCGCTTCGCCCTTGTGCTGGCCGAGCGTCTGGCCAAGCGCCTGCACCTGCCGGTTGACGTTGGATTCGGCGACATGGTCCATGTCGAAGAGCGTCAGTTGCGCGACGCCACTGCGGGCCAGCGCTTCGACGGCCCAGGAACCGACGCCGCCCAGGCCGACCACGCCGACCCGTGCCGCGCGCAAGGCCTCGTAGCCACGATCGCCGTGCAGGCGCCGCAAGCCGCCGAATCGACGCTCGAGGTCGGGGGTCAGCAGGTCCAGCGGCGCGTTCACGACCGGCTCAGCGCAGCGACGCCAGCCGCTCCTTGCCTGCCTGCGCAGCCTCGGACTTGGGGTAGGTCTTCAGCAGTTCGTCGAGCGTGCGGCGCGCTGCCTTGTTTTCCTTGAGCTCCATCTGGCAGTTCGCGATCGCCAGCAGCGACTCGGGCGCACGCACGTGGTCGGGCGCTGTCGACACCAGCGAGCGGAAGCTCGTGATGGCCTCGCGGTACTCGCGCATCGCGTACTGCGCATTGCCGCGCCAGAAGAGGAGGGACGGCGTGTAGCCGCTCGCCGGGTAGCGCCGGCTGAAGCCCGTGAAGGCCGACGCGGCGGCCGCGAAGTCGCTCTTGCGCAGCAGCGCCATCGCTTCCTCGTACTGCCGGCGCTCTTCGGGATCGACCAGGAACTCGCGGCCGTCGACCGTGACCTTCTGCGGTTCGAGCTTGCTGATGCGCTCGTTCACGCCCTGCTGCACGTCGCGCTGCGCCTTCTGGATGTCGCCTTGCACGCGCTGCAGTTCCTTGATGTCGCGCTGGAGCTGCTCGTCCTGGCCGCGCATGCTGGCCAGCTCGGTGCGGATCAGCTCGAGCTGGTTGTTCAGCTCGAGCAGGCTGCGCCGGAGCTGGGCGATCTGCTCGGTGAGCTGGGCCTGGCTCTCGCTCTGGGCCTTGACGCGCGCCTCGCTCTGCTCGGTGCGTTGGCGAAGGTCGAGGATGGCCTTGCGTGCCTCGTCGTCGTCGAAAAGGCCCGCCTGCGCCGCGGGCGCCACGAGCGCCAGAGACAGCAGCAAGGCCGCGGAGCGCCAGCGCGTCGTCATGGCCATGCGCCTCAACGCGACGCCAGCTCGGCGCGGCGGTTCTTGGCCCACGCGGCTTCGTCGTGGCCCTGGGCAGCCGGACGCTCCTTGCCGAAGCTCACGGCCTCGATCTGCGCGTCGGTGGCACCCAGCAGCTTCAGGGCCTTGGCGACCGATTCGGCGCGCTTCTGGCCGAGCGCGAGGTTGTACTCGCTGCCGCCGCGCTCGTCGGTGTGGCCTTCGATGGTGAGCTTGCGCGACTTGTCGCTCGACAGCGCCTTGGCCTGGCCTTCGATGACGGGGCGGAACTCGTCCTTGATCACGAAGCTGTCGTAGTCGAAGTAGACGACGCGGCCCACTTCGGCGGCCGGCTGTGCGTTCTTGGTCAGGTCGACGCTGGCGAGACGGCCGGAATTGGCACCGCTGGTCGACGACGAGCCGTTGGCCGAACCCGCGCCGCCGGTGCTGCGCGACTCGACCGGTGCGGCCTTGTTGTCCAGCGGCACGTTCGACGCGCAGCCTGCGAACAAGGCTGAAGAGACGGCGGCGATGAGAGTGAGGCGGGACATGTTCATGGAGATCTCCTGTTGGTCGGGATGTCAGATTTGGACGGGCACCGGGTCAGCGCCCGCATTGGGAAAAGGTCAACTCGCTAACGAAGGAACGGCCCCCACACCGGCTCGCGAACGTCGGGGAAGCGGGACTCGAGGATGGCCTTGATCTTGCCGTCGAGCGTGGTGGTCATCAGCGTGTCCCGGCCGTTGGTGCGCGTGGCGTAGATGATGAGCTTGCTGTTCGGGGCAAAGCTCGGGCTTTCGTCGTCCGTGCTTTCGGTGATGGCTTGTGCATTGCCGAGCTTGCCGATTTCACCCAGGTACAGCTTGAAAGCGCCGTTCTGCCGGGAAATATAGGCGAGGTAGCGGCCATCGGGGCTGATGGCAGGGCTGATGTTGTAGCTGCCGGTAAAGCTCACGCGCTCGGCCGCGCCACCCGCAGCGGGCATGCGGTAGATCTGCGGGCCGCCGCTGCGGTCGCTCACGAAGTAGATCTGGCGGCCGTCGGGCGAGAACACGGCCTCGGTGTCGATGGCCTGGCTCGTGGTCAGGCGGCGCGGGTTCTCGCCATTGCGGCCCACGAGGTAGAGCTGCGAGACACCATCGCGGCTCAAGGTCACCGCCAGCGACTTGCCGTCGGGAGCCCAGCTCGGCGCGCTGTTGGACCCGCGAAAGGCCGCAATCTTGCGCCGCGCGCCGGACGACACGTCCTGCGCCCACACCACGGCCTTCTGGTCCTCGTAGAAGGACACATACGCCAGCTCCTGCCCGTCGGGCGACCAGGCGGGCGAAATGATGGCGTCGTTGCTCTGCAGGATGGATTCACCGCCCGTGCCGTCGGCATGGTCCACGCGCAGCGCATAACGTTTGCCCGAGCGGGTGACATAGGCGATGTGCGTCGAGAACACGCCCTTGTCGCCGGTGAGCTTCTCGTACACCGCATCGGCCACCTTGTGGGCCGCCAGACGCAGGTCCGACGGGCCGGAGGGCACGCTGGCGCCGATCAGTTCCTTGCCCCGCACCACGTCCCACAGCAGGTAGCGCACGTCGAATCGGCCATCGGCCAGGCGCGTGACCGAGCCGGTCAACAGGGCATCGGCCGACTGGCCGCGCCAGTCGCTCATGTTCGGCTTGGCGTTCTCGTCGATCACCAGGTCGGTCTTGACGCTGCGGAAGACGCCCGAGCGCTCGAGGTCGGCCCGGATGATGGCGGACACCACCTGCGTCGTGCGGTCTTCGTCGCGGAAGCGGGCGATCGCGATCGGCAACTGGGTCGCACCCACCCCGGAGATCTCGACCCGGAATTGGGCCAGCGCAGGGGCTGCGAGCAGGAGGCCGGAGGAGGCTGCAAACAGGCGTCGGTTCATCGGCATGGATTGTCCTGATCCTCGTGATTCATATTGGTTCAATGGATTTCCCGCCCTGGCGAGCGAGCAGGTCCATCTTGAGGTACCGGTAATAAGTACCTTCGGCCTGGTAAATCGCGAGCACGAGCCCGAGGCGGCCATCGAGAAAGCCGCGCTTGACGAGGTAGCAGCGCATGAACGCCCACCACCCGTGCGTCAGCGCAGCAAAAAGACTGCCACGCTTCCCGGCCCGGACCTTGTCGAGCGCCCGGCCACCGCTGTAGCGGTTCATCTTGTCGA
>DASWSY010000105.1:0-14609 GCA_036402415.1 Rhizobacter sp.
GTAGATGAAGTTCGGCCGCTCGACGTAGCGGCGCTTGCGGATCTCCCAGCCGATGTCCAGGCCCGCCATGTCGCCCATGGCGAGCGGCCCCATCGCCATGCCCCACTTGTAGGCGGCGGCGTCCACCTGCGCGGGCGAGCAGCCCTCGTCGATGAGGAACAGCGACTGCTGGCCGTACTTCTCAACCATGCGGTTGCCGATGAAGCCGTCGCACACGCCCGAGACCACCGGCACCTTCTTCAGCGTCTTGCCGAGCTTCATGGTGGTCGCGAGCACGTCCTTGGCGGTTTTCTTCCCCCGCACCACCTCGAGCAGGCGCATCACGTTGGCGGGCGAGAAGAAATGCGTGCCGATCACGTCCTGCGGGCGCTTGGTGAAGGCGGCGATCTGGTTCACGTCGAGCGTGGAGGTGTTGGTGGCCAGGATGGCGCCGGGCTTCATCACCTCGTCGAGCGCCTTGAAGACCTTCTCCTTCACGCCCATCTCTTCGAACACGGCCTCGATCACCATGTCGGCGTCCTTCAGGTCGCCATAGTTGAGCGTGGTGCTCAGGAGCGCCATGCGCGCGTCGAGCTTCTCCTGCGTGAGCTTGCCCTTCTTGACCTGGGCCTCGTAGTTCTTGCGGATGGTGGCGATGCCGCGGTCGAGCGCTTCCTGCTTCATCTCGAGCATCACCACCGGCATGCCGGCGTTGAGGAAGTTCATCGCGATGCCGCCGCCCATGGTGCCGGCGCCGATGATGGCGAGCTTCTTCACCTCACGCACCGGCGTGTCGGCCGGCACGTCGGGGATCTTGCTCGTGGCGCGCTCGGCCATGAACACATGGCGCAGCGCCCGGCTCTCGGGCGTGAGCATCAGGTTCTGGAACGTCACGAGCTCCAGGCGCATGCCTTCGTCGAAGGGCTTGTAGACGGCGTTGGCGACGGCCTCCACGCACTGCAGCGGCGCCGGGTAGTTGCGAGACATGGCGCCGACCGAGTTGCGGGCGAACTGGAAGTAGCCGTCGGCGTTGGGGTGCGTGGCCTTGAGGTTGCGCACGAGCGGCAGCGGCCGCTTGTCGGCGACGTCGGCGGCAAATGCCAGCGCGGCGGTCACCACATCGCCATCGACGACCTTGTCGAACAGCTTCTGCCCCGGCAGCGAGGCGAGCAGTTCGCTCTTCACCGGCTCGCCGCTCACGATCATGTTGAGCGCAGTTTCGACGCCCAGCACGCGCGGCAGGCGCTGCGTGCCACCGGCACCCGGCAGCAGACCGAGCTTCACTTCGGGCAGCGCGACCTGCGTACCCTTGGCCACCACGCGGTAGTGGCAGCCGAGTGCCAGCTCCAGGCCACCGCCCATGCACACGCCGTGGATCGCTGCGACCACCGGCTTGCTCGTGGCCTCGACGGCGGCGATCACGCTCAGCAGGTTGGGCTCGGCCAGTGCCTTGGGCGAGCCGAACTCCTTGATGTCGGCGCCGCCCGAGAAGGCATTGCCCGCGCCGGTGATCACCACGGCTTTCACGTTCGTGTCGGCCTCGGCCTTTTCGAGCCCTTGCGTGATGCCGAGCCGGGTCGCGAGGCCCAGGCCATTGACCGGCGGATTGTTCAGCGTGATGACGGCAACGTTGCCGCGCATTTCATAGGTGGCGCTCATGGCGGAGACCCTCGGAAGAGAAAACGAACGATCGTTCGAGTCTAGAAAACAGAACGGCCGGCTCCTGTCTCGTCAGCGACAAGCCGGCGGCGCCGGGTTGTCGTGCGAAGCAGTGCCGGCCGAGAGGCGGCTGAAGCTTCAGTTGATCTTAGACCTCCAGCCACTCCTTGCGAATGCCCGCGTCGGCGCGAAGCTGGGTCGGCGTTCCCTCGAACACCACCTGGCCATGGCCCATCACGTAGCAGCGCTCCGAGATCTCGAGCGCGATGGTGAGCTTCTGCTCGACCAGGAGCACCGACACGCCGCGGCGCTTGAGTTCCTTCAGGTACTCGGCCACGAGCTCGACGATCTTGGGCGCAAGGCCTTCGGTGGGCTCGTCGATCATGATGAGGTCGGGGTCGCCCATCAGCGTGCGGCACAGCGTGAGCATCTGCTGTTCGCCGCCCGAGAGCACGCCCGCTTCGGTGTGCTGGCGCTCCTTGAGGCGGGGGAACATCTGGTACATGTCGTCGAACGACCAGCGCGGCTTCTTGCCCGTGCCCTTTTCGCCGAGCATCAGGTTCTGGTGCACGGTGAGCTTGGGGAAGATGTCGCGGTTCTCGGGCACGTAGCCGATGCCGGCATGCGCGATCTGGTAGGCCTTCTTGCCGAGGATCTCTTCGTCGCGGAACTTGATCGAGCCGTGCCCGTCGACCAGGCCCATGATGGTCTTGACGGTGGTCGAACGGCCGGAGCCGTTGCGACCCAGGAGCGCCACGATCTCGCCGGGCTTGACGTCGAGGTTCACGCCATGCAGCACGTGGCTCTTGCCGTAGTAGGCGTGCAGGTCTTTGAGTTGAAGCATGGTGGTCAGTGTCCTGCAGCTTGCTGGTCGGCCAGCACCGAGCCGAGATAGGCCTCCTGCACGCGCGCGTTGGCGCGTACGGCGTCAGGGGTGTCGAAGGCGATCACTTCGCCGTACACGAGCACGGCGATCTTGTCGGCCAGGCCGAAGACCACGCCCATGTCGTGCTCCACGGTCAGCAGCGTCTTGCCGACGGTGATCTCACGGATGAGCTCGATGAAGCGCGAGGTTTCGCTCTTGCTCATGCCCGCGGTCGGCTCGTCGAGCAGGATCACGCTGGCGCCACCGGCGATCGTGATGCCCACTTCCAGCGCGCGTTGCTCGGCGTAGGTGAGGTTCATCGCCTCGACGTCGCGTTTGGCTTCGAGCTTGATCATCTTCAGCACCTGCTCGGCGCGGTCGTTCGCGTCGTGCAGGTTGGCGAGGAACTTCCAGAACACGTAGCGGTAGCCCATGGACCACAGCACCGCGCAGCGGATGTTCTCGAACACCGAGAGGCGGCCGAAGAGGTTCGACACCTGGAAGCTGCGCGCGAGGCCGCGGCGGCTGATCTCGAACGGGCGCATGCCGTCGATGCGCTCGCCGTGCAGCTTGATCTCGCCGCTGGTGAGGCCGAAGCGGCCGCTGATGAGGTTGAAGAGCGTGGACTTGCCGGCGCCGTTGGGGCCGATGATGGCCACACGTTCGCCTTCCTTCACCTTGAGAGAGGCGCCACGGATGATCTCGGTCTTGCCGAAGCTCTTGCGGCAGTCGTTGAGCTCGACGGCCCAACCGCCCTTGTCGTTTGCCACGTTGCCCTGGCTCATACGGCACCCCTGCGGTGGATTTCTTTCTCGATTTCTTCCTGGATGGAGTCCCACTTGGCCTTGAAGCGACGGCGCACCATCTCGAAGAGCGCCCCGCCCACGACCAGCAGCACGGCTGCCCCCACCCAGCTGGCTGTATTGCGGGTGTCCAGTTCCTGGCCGACGAACTTGATGGTCTGACCCATCGCCGACCCGAGCTGCACGTGGTAGACCATCTCAATGATGGCCGCCGCACCGAGCAGCCAGACCGCGCCGGTGGCGATGAGACCCACGTACGTCAGCGCGAGGCGCCGCCACTTGCCGAACGCCGCCACGCGCATGTTCATGGCGATCAGGCTCGAGAAGCCGCCCGGGGCAAACATCACCATCACCAGGAACAGAAGCCCCAGGTAGAGCAGCCATGCCTTGGTGATCTCGGACAGCAGCACGAAGGCCAGCACCGACAGCACCGCACCGATGATGGGGCCGAAGAAGAAGAGCGCCCCGCCCAGGAAGGTGAAGAGCAGATAGGCACCGGAACGCGCGGCGCCCACGGCTTCGGCCGACACGATCTCGAAGTTCAGCGCCGTCAGGCCACCGCCGATGCCGGCGAAGAAGCCCGCGATGATGAAGGCGATGTAGCGCACGACTTGGGTGTTGTAGCCGATGAACTCCACGCGCTCGGGGTTGTCCCGCACTGCGTTCAGCATGCGGCCGAGCGGCGTGCGCGTCAGCATGAACATCAGGCCGGTGCAGACGAAGCAGTACACCGCGATCAGGTAGTACACCTGGATGGCCGGACCGAAGGTGATGCCGAAGACCGGCTCGCCGATCACGCGGTTGGCACTGACGCCGCCTTCACCGCCGAAGAAGCCGGAGAACATCAGCGACATGGCAAACACCAGTTCGCCCACGCCGAGCGTGATCATCGCAAAGGTCGTGGCCGACTTCTTGGTGGTCACCCAGCCGAGCAGCGCCGCGATGCCCGCGCCCGCCAGGCCGCCCACGACCGGCATCAGGCTCACTGGAATCGGCAGCGTGCCCTCCCCGGCCATGTTGAGTGCATGGATGGTGAAGAACGCACCGAGACCCGGGTATACCGCATGGCCGAAGCTCAGCATGCCGCCCTGCCCCAGCAGCAGGTTGTAGCTGAGGCAGATGATGATCATGTAGCCCATCTGGGACAACACGGTCAGCGCCAGGCTGCTGGTGAACAGCAGCGGCGCGATGATCAGCAGCAGCGCGAACCCGCCCCAGACGATGAGGCGGCCGACGTTGAAAGGCTGGAACTGGAAGTATTGTGTTGTGCTCATGTCAGCCCTCGCGCGTGCCCATCAAGCCTCTCGGGCGGAAGATCAGCATCAGCACCAGCAGCGCGTACGGCAGGATGGGTGCGACTTGCGAGATCTTCAGTTCGAGCAGCGCATAGCCAAAGGTGGAAGGTGTGACGTCGACGTTGAGCGAGCGCAGCGCGCCGAGCAGCGACTGGTCCATCGCCACGGCGAAGGTCTGCAGCACGCCGATCAGCAGCGACGCGGCGAACGCGCCGGCGAGCGAGCCGAAGCCGCCCACCACCACCACCACGAAGATGATGGGACCGACCGCCGCGGCCATGCCGGGCTCGGTGACGTAGGCATTGCCGCCGATCACCCCGGCCAGGCCGGCGAGTGCGGCACCGCCGCCAAACACCAGCATGAACACGCGCGGCACGTTGTGCCCCAGCGCCTCGGACATCTCGGGATGCGTCAGCGCCGACTGGATGATCAGGCCGATGCGGGTCTTGGCCAGCACGAGCCAGATCGACACCAGCATCACCAGCGCCACGAGCATCATGAAGCCGCGGTACATGGGGAACTGCGTGCCGTACAGCGTGAAGAGCGGACCATCGAGCGCCTCGGGCACCTTGTAGTCGACCGGCAGGCGTCCCCAGGTGAGCTGCACCAGCTCGAGCATCACGAATGACAGTCCGAAGGTGATCAGCAGTTCGGGCACGTGGCCGAACTTGTGCACGCGGCGCAGGCAGAAGCGCTCGAAGGCTGCGCCCAGGAGGAACGCCACGAGCGGCGCCACGATCAGGGCAGGCCAGTAGCCCACGTATTTCATCGTGCTGAAGGCCACGTAGGCGCCGAGCATGTAGAAACTGGCGTGGGCGAAATTGAGCACGCCCATCATGCTGAAGATCAGGGTCAGGCCCGAGCTCAGCATGAACAGCAGCAGCCCGTAGCTGATGCCGTTCAATAGCGATATGGTGAAGAACTCCATCGCGTCGTTTGGTCCGGTTGTTGTGTCCGATTGGTGAAGTGCAAGCTCTGCGCACAGGCCTGAACGGCGAACGCGGGCAGCACACCGTCCTGCAAAAAAACGCGCCAGCGTACTACGTGGCGCAACGCTGCGCGGTCACGATCGGGACACGCGTCGTGCCTCGATCGCGGCGCGCGCAACAGGGCTGCACCGTAGTTGATTTTTCAGGCAGCCGCGCTAGGGACTACCCCGCTGCAACGCACAAAAAGAGGCAAGCCCGCAAGGGCTTGCCTCTGTGCAGAAGGCGTGTGCGAGTCAGGCTTGCGAAGGCCTCGCTCGAGGCCTCGAAGCAGTGCGCTGGATCAGCCCGGACGCTTCATCTGGCAGGTGGTCGGGGTGCTGGCCACATAGGGCTCGAACACCTTCTCGGCGTGCCAGGTGTTGCCGGTGTTCTCGCGGTTCACCGGGTTCTTCTTGTCGACCTTGTTCCAGGTGGCCAGGTACAGCGTCTGCTGAAGCTGGTGGTCGGACGCGCGCATCTGGGCATCGCCGGTCGGGATCTTGATCGACAGGCCTTCCATGGCCTTGGCGACCTTCACCGGATCGGTCGACTTGGCCTTGGCAATGGCGGCGCTCAGCAGGCGATACACCGAGATCGAGGTCGAGGTGCTGAAGTCTTCGCCCTTGAACTTGGCTTCGAAGCCTTTCATGATGTCCATGGCTTCGCCCGGCAGGTTGGGGTACGAGCCATAGACGTAACGCACCTTGCCCAGGCCGTAGTCACCGAGCGCGGTGGGCGAACCGGTGGCACCAGCGTAGTAGGTGTACCAGTTGACCGTCAGGCCGGCGTCCTTGGCGGCCTTGAACAGCAGGGCCATGTCGTTGCCCCAGTTGCCGGTGATCACGGTGTCGGCGCCCGACTGCTTGATCTTGGCAACGTAAGGTGCGAAGTCCTTCACCTGCGCGATGGGGTGGAGGTCTTCACCGACGATCTGCACGTCAGGGCGCTTGCGGGCCAAGTTCTCCTTGGCGAACTTTGCGACCTGGTGGCCGTGCGAATAGTTCTGGCCAATGATGTAGACCTTCTTGATGTCCTTCTGGTCCTTCATGTAGGTCGTCATCGCTTCCATCTTCATCGACGTGTCGGCGTCGAAGCGGAAGTGCCAGAAGCTGCACTTGCTGTTGGTGAGGTCAGGGTCCACTGCAGCGTAGTTCAGCAGGACCAGTTCCTTGCCGGGGTTGCGCTCGTTGTGCTTGTTGATGGCGTCGATGAGGGCCATGGCCGGAGCGGAGCCGTTGCCCTGCACGATGTAGCGGATGCCCTGGTCGATCGCGGCCTTCAGGACGCTCAGGCTTTCCTGGGCAGAACCCTTGTTGTCGAACGGCACGATCTCGTACTTCACACCGGCCGGGTTCGCCTTGCCGCTCTCGCGCTCGGCGAGGTACTGGAAGGTGTGCAAGATGTTCGTGCCGATGTTGGCCATCGGACCCGAGAGCGGATCGACGAAGGCCAGCTTGACGGTTTCGCCGGATTGGGCAAACGCGACGGTCGCGTTGAGCGCGAAAGCCGCGACCACCGACATGCCGAACATCCTCTTTGTGAATTTCATGACTTCTCCTTAGGTGCGAAAACAAAACCCTGTGAACATATCCGAATAGCCCTCGTGCGGGCTTCAAGGAATACCCGGAATCGCACGCTAGTGCAAACCCCGTCCTCCCACTCTGCAGAACACCCTGAATTCAGTTCGGCAGGCGATGGTCTTTGAATGTTTCTCTGAGCTTGAGTTTCTGGATCTTGCCGGTGGCCGTATGAGGGATTTCGCTGACGAACACCACGTCGTCGGGGATCTGCCACTTCGCGATGCGTCCTTCGAAAAACGCCAGCAGCTCTTCGCGGTTGACCTCGGCCCCGGGCTTCTTCACCACCACGAGCAGCGGGCGCTCGTCCCACTTCGGATGGCGGCATGCGATGGCCGCGGCCTCGTGCACCGCGGGGTGCGCCATCGCGATGTTCTCGAGGTCGATGGAGCTGATCCATTCGCCGCCCGACTTGATGACGTCCTTGCTGCGGTCGGTGATCTGCATGAAGCCGTCGGCGTCGATGGTGGCCACGTCGCCGGTCGGGAACCAGTCGAGGCCGTCGACGTTCACGAGCGGTGACTCGGGCCGCTGGAAGTAGCTCGAGATGATCCACGGGCCACGCACCACGAGGTTGCCCGAGGCCTTGCCGTCCCACGGCAAGGGCTTGTTGTCGTCGTCGAGGATCAGCATGTCGACGCCGTAGACCACGCGGCCCTGCGTGAACTGCAGGCGCTCCTTCGCCTCCTTGCTCAAGGTGAGGTGCTTGCCCTTGAGCTTGGCGAGCGTGCCCAGCGGTGACATCTCGGTCATGCCCCAGGCGTGGATCACTTCGACGCCGAACTCGTCCTGCAGCGTGCGCAGCATCGACGGCGGGCAGGCCGAGCCGCCGATCACCGTGCGGCGGAAGGTGCTGAACTTCAGGTCGTTCTGCTTCACGTGGTTGATGAGGCCGAGCCACACGGTCGGCACGCCGGCGCTGAAGGTCACCTTCTCGGTCTCGAAGAGCTCGTGCAGCGACTTGCCGTCGAGGTGCGGGCCGGGCATGACGAGCTTCGCGCCCACGAGCGCCGCGGAATACGGCAACCCCCACGCGTTGACGTGGAACATCGGCACCACCGGGAGGATGGTGTCGGCGGCCGAGCAGCCGAGCGCGTCGGGCAAGGCGCTCGCGTAGGCGTGCAGCATCGTCGAGCGGTGGCTGTAGACGGCGCCCTTCGGGTTGCCGGTCGTGCCCGAGGTGTAGCAGATGCTCGAGGCGGTGCGCTCTTCGAACTCGGGCCAGGCGTAGTGGCCGTCTTCGGCGTCGACGAGCTCGTCGTAGCACAGCAGGCCGGGCAGCGCGCTCGTCGCCGGCATGTGCGCGCGGTCGGTCATCAGCACGAAGTGCTTCACGCTCTTGAGCATCGGCGCGATCTTCTCGACCAGCGGGAGGAAGGTCAGGTCGAAGCAGAGCACGCGATCCTTCGCGTCTTCCGCGATCCACACGATCTGCTCGGGGAAGAGCCTCGGGTTGATGGTGTGGCACACGAGCGCCGAGCCCGAGGCGCCGTAGTAGATCTCGAGGTGCCGGTAGCCATTCCACGCCAGCGTGCCGACGCGGTCGCCGGCCTCGCAGCCGAGCCGTGCGAAGGCCTGGGCGAGCTTGCGCGAACGCAGTTCGCAGTCCTTGTAGGTGTAGCGGTGGATGTCGCCTTCGGTGCGCTTGGAGACGATCTCGGTGTCGGCCGCATGACGTGCCGCGTGCTTGATGAGCGACGAGATCATCAGCGGCATGTCCATCATCTGGCCCATCAGGTGCGCCATGTCGTTGTCCTCTTCTTCCGATTGCTGCGATGCAACGGATGATAGGAAGCGCATCTCTCGGCGGATTTCGCTGTTTACCCCTAGTGAAATCGCAGCGAAGGCCGCTCGCTACACTGCCGCGATGGTTGAAGTTTTCGATGGCGCGGACGCGTCGGTTGTGCTTGAACGCCGTTGGCCGAATCGCTTCGCCGCGCTCGGCGCGCGTTTCCACACACCCCTGGCGCCCCAGGGTCTGCCGCAGCCTTACTGGGTCGCGTGGAGCGACGCCTGCGCGGCGCTCTTGCCCCTCGACTTCAGCGACCGCGACGCCCTCCTCCACGTCTTCTCCGGCAATGCCCTGCTGCCTGGCATGCAGCCCGTCGCCAGCGTCTACAGCGGGCACCAGTTCGGGGTCTGGGCCGGGCAGCTCGGCGACGGCCGCGCGCACCTGCTCGGCGAGCTCCACACGGAGCACGGCCCGATGGAGATCCAGCTCAAGGGCGCCGGCCTCACGCCGTATTCGCGCATGGGAGACGGCCGCGCGGTGCTGCGCTCGTCCATACGCGAGTTCCTCTGTTCCGAGGCGATGGCTGCGCTGGGCGTGCCCACGACGCGCGCGCTGTGCATCACCGGCTCGGCCCTGCCCGTGCGCCGCGAGACGATCGAGACCGCCGCGGTGGTGACGCGCGTGGCGCCGAGCTTCATCCGCTTCGGCCACTTCGAGCACTTCACACACACCGCCGAAGACCTCGCCGCCTTGCGCCAGCTCGCCGACTTCGTCATCGCCACGCACTACCCCGAGTGCGCCACTTTGGCGCAGCCCTACGCAGCCCTGCTGGAAGTCGTGACACGCAAGACCGCCGAGCTGATGGGCTGGTGGCAGGCGGTGGGCTTCTGCCATGGCGTGATGAACACCGACAACATGTCCATCCTCGGGCTCACCATCGACTACGGCCCCTTCGGCTTCCTCGATGCCTTCGATCCCGGCCACGTCTGCAACCACTCCGACCACCAGGGCCGCTACGCGTACGCGCGGCAGCCCAACGTCGCGTTCTGGAACCTGCACGCACTGGCTCAGGGCCTGATGCCGCTGATCGAAGACCCCGACGTCGCGCTGGCGGCGCTCGAGCCCTACAAGACTGCCTTCCCGCAGGCCCTCACACGGCAGATGCGCGCGAAGCTCGGCCTCGCCACCGAACAGGAAGCCGACGCCGCGCTGATCGACGGCCTGCTCAAGCGCATGGCCGCCGACCGCGCCGACTTCACCATCACCTTCCGCCGGCTTGCACAGCTCGACTCGGCCGAGGGCGCGCGCAACGACGCGCTGCGCGACCTCTTCCTCGACCGCGAAGCCTTCGACGCCTGGGCGCGCGACTACGCGGCGCGGCTGCGCGCCGAAGGCAGCGTCGACGCCGAACGCACCGCGCGCATGAACCGCGCCAACCCGAAGTACGTCTTGCGCAACCACCTGGCCGAAGTGGCCATCCGCGCCGCGCAGGACGGCGACTTCAGCGAAACACAGCGGCTGCTGAAAGTTCTGGAGCGTCCCTACGACGAACAACCCGAGCATTCGGCCTATGCCGATTTCCCGCCCACGTGGGCGCAAACGATCGAGGTGTCGTGTTCATCATGAGCAAGTACAAGGTTGAAAAGTCGGACGCCGAGTGGCGGGCACAGCTCGATCCGATGCAGTACGAGGTGGCCCGCCACGCCGCCACCGAGCGCGCCTTCACCGGCAAGTACTGGGACCACTTCGAGCGCGGCCAGTACAACTGCATCGGCTGCGGCACGCCGCTCTTCGAGTCCGACACCAAGTTCGACGCCGGCTGCGGCTGGCCGAGCTACTGGGAACCGGTCAACAGCGAAGTCATCGAGCGCGTGGTGGACAAGAGCCACGGCATGGTGCGCATCGAGGTCCGCTGCAACAACTGCGGCTCTCACCTTGGCCACGTCTTCGAGGACGGGCCTGCGCCGACCGGCGAGCGCTATTGCATCAATTCGGCGGCGATAGACTTCAAGCCCTCGCCCTGACACCCTCCGCGGCTCGCACGCCGCGGCGCATTCCCTGATGAAGCTGCTTCTCGACTTCCTTCCGCTGCTGCTGTTCTTCGGCGTGTACATGCTGGCCGGCCGCAATGCCGAATGGGCCACGGCCCTGGCCAACCAGTATTTCGGCGGGCTGGTGTCGGGCGGCGTGATCCGCACCGAAGAGGCGCCGGCCCTGCTCGCCACCATCGCGGTCATCGTGGGCACGCTGGTCCAGGTCGCGGCCCTCAAGCTGATGCGCCGCAAGATCGACGTGATGCTGTGGATCACGCTTGCCCTGGTGGTGGTGCTCGGCGGCGCGACGGTCTGGTTCCACAACCCGACCTTCATCAAGTGGAAGCCCAGCGGCTACTTCTGGGCCATGGCGGCGGGGCTGTGGATCAGCCGCGTCGTCTTCAAGAAGAACCTGCTGCGCACGCTGATGGGCGGCGAGATCGACCTGCCCGAACTGGTCTGGCAGCGCCTGAACATCGTCTGGGTGCTGTTCTTCTCGTTCATGGGTTTCCTGAACCTCTACGTCGCGTTCAGCTACCCGGAGTCGACCTGGGTGACCTTCAAGGTGTTCGGCATCACCATCTGCATGTTCGTCTTCATGGCGGCGCAGATCGTCTTCATCAGCCGCCATCTCAAGGACGAGCCCAAGGCCGACGAAGGCTCCTGAGTCCATGCACGTCACCGCCGCGGAAATCGAAGCTGCGCTGCGCGAGCAGCTGCAGCCCGAGGAACTCGCCATCACCGACGACAGCCACCTGCATGCCGGCCATGCCGGCGCGCGTGAGGGCCGGCATTTCAGTGTCCATCTGGTCAGCGAGCGCTTCGCCGGCATGCCAAGGCTGAAGCGGCATCGCCTCGTATATGATGCCCTCCGCCTTCTGATCCCGCGCGGCATCCACGCGCTGGCGATCGACGCCAGGGCACCCGGCGAACGTTGACGACGACAGGCGGTCCAAGAGACCCCGAATCGCCAAGGCGACGACGACCTCTCCCCTTTCTCTCCATTCCTTCCGTTGAAAGGCATCCGCCCATGAAGAAGCTGTCCCCCGCCGGCCGCGCCGCGTTGCTGGCCCTGTCCGTCGCCCTGCTGAGCCCACTGGCCGCCAATGCCCAGAACGTGGCCATCGTCAATGGCAAGCCCGTGCCCAAGTCGCGCGTCGACACGTTGATCCAGCAGGCCACTCGCGGCGGCCAGCCCAAGACGCCGGAGCTCGAAGCCCAGGTGCGCGACGAGGTCGTGCTGCGCGAGATGTTCATGCAGGAAGCCGAGAAGAAAGGCCTTGCGCGCAGCAGCAACTACAAGGCCCAGATGGAACTCGCGCGCCAGAGCATCCTGATCCGTGAGCTCTTCAACGACTACAACGAGAAGAACAAGGTCACCGACGCCGAGATCAAGGCCGAGTACGACAAGTTCAAGGCGCAGGCCGGCGGCACCGAGTTCCACGCGCGCCACATCCTGGTCGAGAAGGAAGACGAGGCCAAGGCGCTGATCAAGGAGCTCAAGGGCGGCGCCAAGTTCGACGAGCTGGCCAAGAAGCACTCGAAGGACCA
Organism: Rhizobacter sp.; assembly: GCA_036402415.1. Classification (GTDB taxonomy): domain Bacteria; phylum Pseudomonadota; class Gammaproteobacteria; order Burkholderiales; family Burkholderiaceae_C; genus Rhizobacter. The sequence continues at coordinate 12,463 of DASWSY010000105.1, forward strand.
GGGCTCGGGCGCCAATGGTGGCGACCTCGACTGGGCCAACCCCAACTCCTACGTACCCGAGTTCGCGCAGGCGCTGTCGGCGCTCAAGAAGGGCGAGATGACCGAGACGCCGGTGAAGACGCAGTACGGCTTCCACGTCATCAAGCTCGAAGACACGCGCGAAGCGCAGTTCCCGAGCCTGGACGAGGTGAAGCCGCGCATCGAGCAGGGCCTGCAGCAGCAGAAGCTCGCGAAATACCGCGACGACATCAAGGCCAAGGCCAAGACCGACTACACCTTTTCCGCGGGCAACTGAGCCCCCCAGTCGCTGGCGCTGGCGCTCCTGCCCGCGAGGGGCGCCACCCATCGGGCCGGGGGACCCATCCCTCGGGTGTGGCTTGATGAGTGGCGGGCTGCGCCGCCACTCGACACAGACAGGCGCTCTGCGGGGCGCCTGTTGCGTTTTCTACGTCGGCGTCAGCCGCCCGGCCTCGATGCGCAGTTGCCGGTCGCAGCGGGCGGCGATGCTGCGGTCGTGGGTGACGAGCACGAGCGTCGTGCCGGCTTCGCGGTTGAGCTCGAACATCAGCTCCATCACCTTCTCGCCGGTGGCGAAGTCGAGGCTGCCGGTCGGCTCGTCGGCCAGCAGCACCGCGGGCTTCACGACGAAGGCCCGCGCCAGCGCGACGCGCTGCTGCTCACCGCCCGACAGCACCTTCGGGTAGTGGCCGAGCCGCTCGCCCAGGCCCACCCGGTGCAGCATCTCCGAGGCCTGCAGGCGCGCGTCGACCCGCCCCTGCAGCTCCAGCGGCAGCATCACGTTCTCGAGCGCGGTGAGGTTGCCCAGGAGCTGGAAGCTCTGGAATACGAAGCCGAGCCGCGCCGCGCGCACCGCGGCCCGTGCGTCTTCGTCGAGCGCGAACAAATCGGTGCCGGCGAGGCGAACCGTTCCGCTGCTCGGCGTATCCAAGCCCGCGACGATCGACAGCAGCGTGCTCTTGCCCGAGCCGCTGGCACCGACGATCGCGGCCGATTGCCGCGGCGCCAGCGTGAAGTCGATGTCGTGAAGTATCGTCAGCGGGCCGCTCACGTCCTGGACTTGCTTGGTGACGTGCTCGACGGCAATGATGGATTCGGACATGGATCGAAAAATGAACTCGATGACGCGCAGGACGCTGCTGGCCCACTGTACCGCGCTTGCCCTGGCCGCCGCGTGGCCGGCCTTCGCCGCGGGCCGCCACACCATCCTCGTGGTCGGCGACAGCCTGTCGGCCGAATACGGCATCGAGCGCGGCGCCGGTTGGGTGGCCCTGCTCGAGAAGCAGCTCGCGAAAGACAAGCTGAGCGCCACCGTCGTCAACGCCAGCATCAGCGGCGACACCACCTCCGGCGGCCGCTCGCGCCTGCCGGCTTTGCTGAAGCAGCACCAGCCGACGCTCGTGATCCTCGAACTCGGCGCCAACGATGCGCTGCGCGGCCTGCCGCTCGACATGACGCGCGACAACCTGCTCGCCATGGCCCGCGCCGCCAAGGCCGCCGGCGCGAAGGTGCTGCTGGTGGGCATGCAGGTGCCGCCCAACTACGGCCGGCGCTACAGCGACGACTTCGCGGCGCTCTTCGGCACCGTGTCGAAGGCGGAGAGCACCGCACTCGTGCCCTTCCTGCTGAAAGGCGTGGCCGACGTGCCGAACGCCGAAGCGCTGTTCCAGGCAGATCGCATCCACCCCAACGCAAAGGCCCACCCGACCATGCTGGCCAACGTGTGGGCGGGCCTCAAGCCGTTGCTGCGCTGACCGCGTAGCAGCCCTGGCCCGTCGAGGCCGTCAGCGGGAACGCTCGCCGCGCTCCTGGCGCTCGCCCCGCTCGGGTCGCTCGCGCTGTTCGCGCACCCGCGGTGCCTGCATCTCGCGCTGGGGCGGCGGTGCCATCTGGGGCGGCGCCTGGCGCACCTGCGGCGGCTGGGCCTGGGGCGGCGGCATGGGCCGCGGCTGCGGCACCTGCACCTGCGGCGAAGCGTCGTGGTGGCGCACGCGACGCTCCTCGCGCGGCGGGCCGCCGCGGTCGCCACGGTCCACGCGGTCGCCCCGCTCCCATCGATCACCTCGCTCGACGTCGCGCGGCGCGCCGAACCCGGGCTGCGGCCGCCCCGGCGACACCGGTTGGCCCTG
>DASWSY010000106.1:0-11108 GCA_036402415.1 Rhizobacter sp.
CACGGCGGCATGCTGCCGGGCCCGAAGGTGACGCTGGAAATCGCGGCCGCGCGCGGCGTGCCGCCGTGGGTCGACTGCATCTCGCCCGCGAAGCACAGTGCCTTCGACACGCCGGTCGGCATGATGAGGTTCATCGAGCAGTTGCGCGAACTCTCCGGTGGCAAGCCCACCGGCTTCAAGCTGTGCATCGGCCACCCGTGGGAATGGTTCGGTCTGGCCAAGGCCATGCTCGAGACCGGCATCACGCCCGACTTCATCGTGATCGACGGGGCCGAGGGCGGCACGGGCGCGGCGCCGCTCGAATTCACCGACCACGTGGGCGCGCCGCTGCAGGAGGGCCTGCTGCTCGTGCACAACACGCTCGTCGGCCTGAACCTGCGCGACCGGATCAAGCTCGGCTGCGCCGGCAAGGTCATCAGCGCCTTCGACATCGCGCGCATGATGGCGCTCGGCGCCGACTGGTGCAATTCGGCGCGCGGCTTCATGTTCGCGCTCGGCTGCATCCAGGCCCAGAACTGCCACACCGGCCAGTGCCCGACCGGCGTGAGCACGCAGGACGCGCAGCGCCAGCGCGCGCTCGTCGTGCCGACCAAGGCCGAGCGCGTCTTCCAGTACCACCAGAGCACGCTCAAGGCGCTCAAGGAGCTGGTGCAGGCGGCCGGGCTGCAGCACCCGGGCGGCATCACCGCGTCGCACATCGTGCGCCGCTGCAGCGACCACCAGGTCAAGCTCCTGGCCAACCTGCTGTCCTTCGTGCAGCCCGGTGACCTGCTGCGCGGCGAGATGCCGCACAACGTGTTCAAGCTGTACTGGCCGATGGCCAGCGCACACAGTTTCCAGGCCACGCCGTAAGGGTGTTTCGTCCCCTCGTAGCGCTTCGCTACAAACATGTCGGGACGTCCCCCCGAACACGGGGATGAACCCGGGTTTCAGGGGATGCACCATGGGGTGGGCGTCACAACAATGCGCCCGCACCGACCACGCCCCACCCCCCTCGTTCATGCCGTCCGTCGTCCTGCTCCAGCGCGATCACGAAGCCAGTCCGCGGCTGCGTGCGCTGATCGATGCGACCGAGACCTTCTGGGTGCACGACGAAGTCCACACCGTCGAACAGGCGCGGCGCGCCATGCGCCAGTGCACGCCCGACATCCTCGTCACCGACCTGCGCGTGCAGGACGGCGAGGTCGAGCCGCTGCTGGGCGAGCTGCGCCGCGGCGCGCGCGCGCAAGGGCCGCACGTGCTGGTGACCATGGTGTCGCACGACGACGCGCTGCTGCTCGAAGCGCTGCGCGCCGGGGCCGATGGCTACTGGGTGCACACCAAGACGCCCGACGCGCTGATCAGCGCGCTCGAGCAGCTCTGGCGCGGCGAGTCGCCGATCTCGCCCACCATCGCGCGGCAGTTGCTGTCGCATTTCGCCAAGCCCTCCACGCCGCGCTTCGACACCATGACCGAAGCGCTCGACCCGCTGGTGCTCACCGGCGTGGAGCAGGAGATCCTGCAGTGGGTGGCGCAGGGATATCTCGTCGACGAGATCGCGCAGCAATGGCACGCCAGCGTGCACAGCGTGGCCTGCGGCATCCGCCGCGTGTACCACAAGCTGCAGTTCGACCAGCGCGCCAGCACCCTCTCGCTTCGTGCGGCTTGAAACGCCAACGGGCCGCGAGGCCCGTTGTTCATGCAGTGTGGACGTTCAGCCTTGTGGCGGCTTGGTGTCGACGAAGCTTTGGCGTTGGGCCAGCTTGGCTTCCAGCTTTTCGAGATTGGGGTACTGGCTGCGCCAGTCGATGTGCGGGAAGCGGAAGTCGAGATAACCGAGCGCGCAGCCGACCGCGATGTCGGCCAGCGAGAAATGGATGCCGCTGCAGAAGGGCTTGTCGCCCAGGCCCTGGCTCATGGCGGCGAGCGAGGCGTGCACCTTGTCCATCTGGCGGCTGATCCATGCGGCGCTGCGCTGCGCTTCGTTGCGACCGGGCCAGGTCTGCTCGAGCCGCGCGAGGATGGCGGCATCGCTCACGCCGTCGGCCAGGGCCTCCCAGGTGCGCACCTCGGTGCGTTCGCGGCCACGGTCGGGAATGAGCTTGCCCACCGGCGAGAGCGTGTCCACGTATTCCACGATCACGCGCGAATCGAACACCGCTTCGCCGCCTTCCATCACCAGGCACGGCACCTTGCCGAGCGGGTTGGATTTCATGATGGTGTCGCGATTCCACACGTCTTCGAGTTCGAGCTGGTATTCCAGCCGCTTCTCGGCCATCACGATGCGCACTTTTCGAACGTACGGACTGGTGAGCGCGCCTATGAGTTTCATTGGTAAGACTTCCCTGTTGTCGAACGATTCTAGGGGGAGTCTCAGCGTTGCAGGGTCCAGTCGACGCTCGATGTCCGGGTGGGCAGCGAGAGCGTGGCGGTGGCGGCGGGCGTCTGTGCGATGAGCTGGCCGCGGCGCACCACCGCCAGCCGCGTCGCACGCACGCGGATCGCCTCCACCGGCGAGCGTGCCTGCAGCAGCACGAAGTCGGCATGGCAGCCCGGGTCGAGCCCGTAGCCCTCGAGCCCGAGCATGCGCGCGGGGTTGACCGTCACCGCGTCGAAGCATTGCTTCATCTGCGCCTGCGAGGTCATCTGCGCCACGTGCAGGCCCATGTGCGCCACTTCGAGCATGTCGCCCGTGCCGAGCGAATACCACGGGTCCATCACGCTGTCGTGACCGAAGGCCACGTTGACGCCGGCGGCCAGCAGCTCGGGCACGCGCATCATTCCGCGCCGCTTGGGGTAGGTGTCGTGGCGGCCTTGCAGCACGATGTTGGCCAGCGGGTTGGCGATCGCCTGGATCTGCGCCTCGGCCATCAGCGGGATCAGCTTGCTGGCGTAGTAGTTGTCCATCGAGTGCATCGAGGTGAGATGCGAGCCGGCCACGCGCCCGTGCAGGCCCAGGCGCTGCGTGTGGAAGGCGAGTGTCTCGATGTGGCGCGACATCGGGTCGTCGGTCTCGTCGCAGTGCATGTCGACCCGCAGGCTGCGCTCGGCGGCGATCTCGCACAGCAACTTCACGCTCTCGGCGCCCTCGGCCATGGTGCGCTCGAAATGCGGGATGCCGCCCACCACCTCCACGCCGCGGTCGAGCGCACGCTTGAGGTTGTCGACGGCATTCTTCGCGCGCAGCACGCCGTCCTGCGGAAAGGCCACGAGCTGCAGGTCGAGGTAGGGCTTCACACGTTCCTTCACATGCAGCAGCGCCTCGACGGCCAGCAGCCGGTCGTCGCACACGTCGACGTGCGAGCGCACGGCGAGCAGCCCTTTGGCCACCGCCCAGTCGCAGTACTGCAGGGCGCGCTCGACCAGCGCCTCCTGCGTGAGCAGCGGCTTGAGCTCGCCCCACAGCGCGATGCCTTCGAGCAGCGTACCGCTCGCGTTGACCCGTGGCAGGCCGTGGCTGAGCGTGGCGTCCATGTGGAAGTGGGCGTCGACGAAGGGCGGGCTCAGCAAAAAACCCTGCGCATCGAGCACCGGCGTGCCCTCGGGCGCGGCGAGCTGCGGGCCGAGGGCGCTGATGCGGCCGTCGAGCGCCAGCACGTCGATTCCGGTGCGCCCGTCGGGCAGCGTGGCGTTGCGGACCAGCAGGTTCATGGGGCAGCTCCTGAGAGAGGCGAAAACGATTCTGGCTTAGGCTGGGGTCTCTTCCCATCCTCATGCAAGACACGTACCCCATGATCTCGAAGCGACACCTCCTCGCCGCCGCCGCGGTGGCACTGCTCCCGCTGACCCCTGCACTCGCGCAGACCGCGGCCTGGCCCAGCAAGCCGGTGCGGCTGCTGGTGGGCTTTCCCGGCGGTTCCTCGCCCGACCTGATGGCGCGCGCCCTGTCCGACGGGCTCGCCAAGGCGCTCGGCCAGCCGGTGGTCGTCGAGAACAAGCCCGGCGCCTCGGGCAACATCGCCGCCGACCAGGTCGCCAAGGCCGGCGACGAGCACACGCTCGGCATCGTGATCAACGGCAACCTCACGGTGGCGAAGCTGATCAACCCGGCCACGCCCTTCGACCCGGCGCGCGACTTCGCCCCGGTTTCGCTGCTGGGCACCGCGCCGCTGGTGCTCACCGCCGCGGCCGACGCAAAAGGCGGCACGCCGGCCGAGCTGATCGCGTGGGCCCGCGGCCTCGGCGACAAGGGCAACTACGGCACGCCGGGCAACGGCACCGTGGCCCACCTGGGCATGGAGCTCCTCAAGAGCAAGACCGGCATCGCCGCGGTGCACGTGCCCTTCCCCGGCAACCCGCAGGTGGTGACGGCGCTGCTGGCGGGCCAGGTGCAGCTCTCGCTGCTGCCGCCAGGCATTGCCATGCCGCAGGTCAAGGCCGGCAAGCTCAGGGCGGTGGCCGTGACCTCGCCCGCGCCCAGCGCGCTCGTGCCCGAGGTGCCCACGCTGCGCGACGCCGGCGTCACCGGCACCGACCTCGAGGTGTGGACGGCGCTCGTGGGCCCGGCCTCGCTGCCCAAGCCCATCGTCGCGCGCGTGGCCGCGGCGCTGGCCGAGGTGATGAAGCAGCCCGAGACGCAGGCCCGGGTGCTGGCGGCCGGCTGGCAGGCGGTGGCGCCGAGCGGCCTGGGCCCCGAGGGCCTGGCCCAGCGCATGAAGGCCGACACCGCCCAGCTCTCCGAGATCATCACCAGCCGCAACATCAAGGCCGACTGAAGACCGATTGAAGGCAGGCCGCCATGACCTCCGAGGTCATGGACGTCATGCGCCCGCGGCGAGACCATCTCCTTGAACTCAACGACGCAAGGAGAAACGACATGGAAGGCATCAACCTCCTCCCCCTCGCCGTGGGCCACATGATTGGCCTGGGCGCCATCGGCTCGTGCCTGGGCGTGGGCGTGATGGCGAGCAAGTACCTCGAAGCCTCGGCGCGGCAGCCCGAGATGATGGAGCCGCTGCAGGGCAAGGTCTTCCTGCTGGTGGGCGTGCTCGACGGCGCCTTCATCATCGCCACAGGCATCGGGCTGTGGTTCGCCACGGCCAACCCGTTCCAGTAGCCCTGCCTCGGGCGCCCTCCTACGCCGGCTTGCGCCTCGCGCTGACGGCGTTGGCGCACCTGCCGCCCTAGGCTGTCGCCATGGGACTGCACCGCCTCATCGGGCGCCTGGCAATGGCGCCGTTCTCCAAAGCCCTGCCCGCGATGGGCGACACCGAACGGGCCGCGCTGGAAGCCGGCACGGTCGGCTTCGAGGGCGAACTCTTTGCCGGCCGCCCCGACTTCGACGCGCTCCTGCGCCGCGGCCCCAACCGCCTGACCGAGGCCGAACAACGCTTCCTCGACCAGGAGGTCGCCACCCTCATCGGCATGCTCGACGACTTCGCCATCGACGAAGCCGGCGACCTGCCGCCAGAGGTCTGGCGCTACCTGCGCGAGCACAAGTTCTTCGGGATGATCATCCCGCGCGAGCACGGCGGCCTGGGCTTCGGCCACCACGCGCATGCGGCGGTGGTGACGCGCATCGCGAGCGTCAACGTCGCCTGCGCCGTGACGGTGATGGTGCCCAACTCGCTCGGCCCCGCCGAGCTGCTGCTGCGCTACGGCACCGACGAACAGAAACGCCACTACCTGCCCCGCCTGGCCGACGGCCAGGAGCTGCCCTGCTTCGGCCTCACCTCGCCCTACGCCGGCTCGGACGCCGCCTCCATCCCCGACCGTGGCGTGCTCACCGAAGAGATCGTCGACGGCCGCCGCGTGCGCGGCTTTCGCGTGCGCTTCGACAAGCGCTACATCACGCTTGCGCCGGTGGCCACCGTGGTGGGCCTCGCCTTCCAGGCGGTCGACCCGCGCCGGCCCGAGGGTTCGCAGGAACTCGGCATCACCTGCGCGCTGATCCCCGTGCCCACACCCGGCATGCACATCGGCCGCCGCCACCGGCCCATGGACTCGGCCTTCATGAACGGCCCCGTCACCGGCGAGGACGTCTTCGTGCCCATGGACTGGGTGATCGGCGGCGAGCCGCAGGTCGGCCAGGGCTGGCGCATGCTGATGGAGTGCCTGGCCGCGGGCCGTGCGATCTCGCTGCCGGCACTTGGTGCGGCCATGCAGCAGACGGCGCTCTTCGTCGTCAACGGCTACGGCCAGATCCGCGAACAGTTCGGCCTGCCGATCGGGAAGTTCCACGCCATCGCCGCGATCACCGCCGGCATGGCCGCACGCCTCTACGCCACCGATGCGGCGCGGCGCTACACCGCTGCCGCGCTCGATGCCGGCGAGCAGCCGAGCGTGGCCAGCGCCATCCTCAAGGTGCAGCTCACCGAAGCCGGCCGTCGTGCCGTCAACGACGGCATGGACGTGCTCGGCGGCAAGGGCATCATCGCCGGCCCGAAAAACCTGCTCGGCGTGTCGTACCGGCAGGCGCCCATTGCCATCACCGTCGAAGGCGCCAACCTGCTGTCGCGGGCGCTGATCATCTTCGGCCAGGGGGCCACGCGCTGCCACCCGCACGTGCAGGACGAGATGGCCGCGGTGCAGTCGCGCGACGAAGCGGCGCTCGGCCGTGCCCTGACGGGGCACGTCGGCCACGTGATGCGCAACCTGTGGCGCAGCCTGGTGCATGCGCCGCTGCGAGGCCGGGTGCCCGAAGGGCTGCGCAAGGAAGCACAACTGATCGCCCGCCTGTCCGCGAAATACGCGCTGAGCGCCGACCTCGCCATGGGCCTCCTGGGCGGCAAGCTCAAGCGCATGGAGCTGCTGTCGGCGCGGCTCGGCGACGCGCTCTCGCACCTCTACCTCGCCGCGGCCTGCGTGTGGCGCTTCGACATGGAAGGCGACCCGGCCATGCTGCCGATCGCACGCGCCGCGATCCGCGAGCAGTTGCACCAGGCCGCGGCGCTGCTGCGCGAGCTCCACGCCAACCTGCCCTCGGGCGTGCTGCGCAGGCTCTCGCCGCTGCTGCTGCGCGGCACCGGCCACCTGGCGCCGATGCGCGACCGCGAGCTGATTGCGCTGGCGGAGGCCCTGCGCGAGCAGCCGGCCCTGGTGCGGCGCCTGTGCCCCGACGTCGGCCGCCCGCGCAGCGGGGGCCTGCTCGACCTGATGCAGGCGCTCGACGCGCTGCGCGCCGTCGGCGACGAAGCGGGCGAACTCAACAAGGCACTGCGCCGCGCCACCTCGCTCGAAGCCGTGGCCGCGCGCTCGCGCAACCCGATGGCGGCCCTGGCCTACCTGCGGGCGGCCGAGCGGGTGATCGCGGTCGACGATTTCCCGATGCACGGCGCTGCGTCCGCCGCGTCGGAGCGCCCGGGCCTGCTGCGGCGGCTGCTCAAGCTCGTGGGCTGATCGCCTCGCTCCGACCTGCGGCCGGCGCGTGCCATGGGTCCACGTGCGTCATGACGTTGAGCACGCGGTGGTGCTGCTGCATCACCCGCTCGCGCGCGGCCACCGCGATGGCGTGGCCGGCCTCCACGCTGAGCGTGGCGTCGACCTCGACGTGCGCGTCGACCAGCACCATGTCGCCCATCTTGCGCGTGCGCACGTCGTGCACGCCGGCCACGCCCGGCGTCGCCGCGAGCGTGGTGCGGATCGCGTCGACCTCCTCCTGGTCGACGGCATGGTCCATCAGGTCGTTGAGCGAGCCGAAGCCGTAGCGCCAGCCCATGCGCAGGATCATCAGGCCCACCACCAGCGCGGCCACGGCGTCGAGAAACGTGTAGCCGAGGAGGCTGCCGCCGATGCCGAGCGCCACCACCAGCGAGCTGGCCGCGTCGGAGCGCGAATGCCAGGCGTTGGCGATGAGCATGCTCGACTTGAGCCGCTTGCCCACGCGCAGCAGGTGGCGAAAGAGCAGCTCCTTGGCCGCGAGCGTGCCGAGCGCCATCCACAGCGCCGGCATCTGCACGCTGCCGCCCGTGGGCGCGGCGAGTTGCTGCACCGCCTGCCACAACATGCCCGCGCCCACGCTCATCAGCAGCGCGCCCAGCAGCAGCGTGGCGGCGTTCTCGAAACGCTGGTGGCCATACGGATGCTCCGCGTCGGCGCCCTTCTGGCTGTGGCGGTTGACGAAGAGCACGACGAAGTCGGACAGCAGGTCGGACAGCGAGTGCACCCCGTCGGCGACGAGCGCCTGGGAGCGTGCCATCAGGCCGATCACGATCTGCGCCACGGTGAGGGTCAGGTTGACCCCCACGCTGACCCAGGTGCTGCGCGATGCGGCGCGAGCCCTTTCGGCGGAAGAGAGGGTGGCGGGGTCGTCGGGAGGCGGGTGCAGGATCACGGTGCGGCGGTGAGATCGCGGATGGCCGAAGCCTACGACAGCGGGCTGCCACCTAGATCAGATCTGCACGCGAGTCCCCAGCTCGATGACCGCGTTGTCGGGCAGGCGGAAGAACTCCGACACCCGCCCGGCATTGCGGCTCATGGCGGCGAAGAGCTTCTCGCGCCAGGCCGCGAGGCCCGCGCCGGCGGCCGGCACCACCGTCTCGCGGCTCAGGAAGTAGCTGGTCTCGAACACCGGCAGGGTCAGGCCCTGCGCGCTGCACGCCGCCAGCGCGCGCGGCACGTCGGGCGTCTGCATGAAGCCGAAAGTCAGCGTCGCCTGCCAGAAGCCGTGGCCGAGTGCGTGGAGCTGCAGCCGTTCGGACCCGTCGACCCAGGGGGTTTCGGCGAAGCGCACCGTCAGCACCAGGTTGCGCTCGTGCAGCACCTGGTTGTGCTTGAGGTTGTGCAGCAACGCCTGCGGCACGGTGCCGGGGTCGGCCACCAGGTACACGGCGGTGCGCGCGGCGCGTGGCAGGGTCTCGTGCGCGAGGCCGTCGACGAAGGACTGCAGGGCCACGCCGTCCTGGCGCAGGCTCTCCCCCAGCCGCGCGCGGCCGCGGGCCCAGGTGCTCATCAGGAGAAAGAGCGCCAGCCCGCAGGCGAGCGTGAACCAGCCGCCGTCGAAGAACTTGACCGCGCAGCTCACCACCAGCAGCAGGTCGATCGCGAGGAAGAAACCGGTGGCCGCGAGCGCCACCGGCTTGGGCAGGCGCCAGCCATGGTGGACCACCACGTAGGTCAGCACGGTGGTGATGAGCATGGTGAGCGTGACCGCGATGCCGTAGGCGCCGGCCAGCGCCGCGCTGCTGCCAAAGGCCAGCACCACCACCGCCACGCCGAGCATCAGTGCCCAGTTCACCGCCGGCATGTAGATCTGCCCGGCCTCGCGCGCCGAGGTGTAGCGAAGCTCCATGCGCGGCAGGAAGCCGAGTTGGATCGCCTGCTTGGTCATCGAGTAGGCGCCCGAGATCACCGCCTGCGAGGCGATGATGGCCGCGAGCGTGGCCAGGACGATCGCCACCGGCAGCCAGGCGCCGGGAAAGAGCCGGTAGAACGGGTTCTCGATCGCCGACGGGTCGCGCATCAGCAAGGCACCCTGCCCGAGGTAGTTGAGTGCGAGCGAGGGCAGCACCAGGCCCGCCCAGGCGAGGCGGATCGGCCGCCGGCCGAAGTGGCCCATGTCGGCGTACAGGGCCTCGGCCCCGGTCAGCGCGAGCACGATCGCGCCGATGGCCACGAGCACCATCCAGCCGCGCCCCTGCAGGAAGGCCAGCGCCTGCAGCGGGTCGAGCGCGGCGAGGATGGCCGGCTGCTGCGCCACCTGCACGATGCCAGTGGCGGCGAGCGTGAGGAACCACAGCACGATCACCGGCCCGAAGGCCTTGCCCACCACGCCCGTGCCGAAGCGCTGCAGCGCGAAGAGCAGCACCAGCACCGCGAGCGTGGCCGGCACCACGTAAGGCTCGAGGGCCGGCGTCACCACTTCCAGGCCTTCCATCGCACCCAGCACCGAGATGGCCGGCGTGATGACGCCGTCCCCGTAGAAGAGCGCGGCCCCGAAGACCCCGAGCGCCAGCAGCGCGCGGCGCAGCCGCGGCTTCGTGGCCACGGCCTGGGCAGCCAGCGCGGTGAGCGCGAGCGCGCCGCCTTCGCCGCGGTTGTCGGCGCGCAGGATGAGGATCACGTACTTGAAGGTGACGACCAGCATCAGCGCCCAGAAGATCGCCGAACACGCGCCCACGAGGTGTGCTGCATCGAGCGGCACGCCCCCCGCGGGGTCGAAGACCGTCTTCATAGTGTAGAGCGGGCTGGTGCCGATGTCGCCGTAGACGACGCCCACGGCGCCGAGCGTGAGGGCCGCCAGGCCCTGGCGGCGGGCGCCGTCCGGAGTGGGTTGTGACATTGCGTGGGGCGAGGAAGCCGAGGAGCCGCCAGCGTGCGCGAGCGCGCATCAGGAACGCATAAGCGCAGAAACCGTGCGCGGCCCCTGCGCCGCTCAGTCCTGCGCTTCGACCAGGCGGTAGCCCACGCCGGGCTCGGTGAGCAGCAGGCGCGGCTCGGCCGGCTCGCGCTCCAGCTTGGCGCGCAACTGGCCCATGTACAGGCGCAGGTAGTGCGTGTGTTCGCTGAAGTCGGCGCCCCACACGTCGCTGAGCAGGGCGCGGTGCGTGACCACCTGGCCGGCATTGCGCACCAGGCGTGCGAGCAGCTTGAATTCGGTGGGCGTGAGATGCACCGGCGCGCCGTCCAGCAGCACCTCGCGCGTGCCGAGGTCGACGCTGAGCGCGTTGCGTGCGTAGCGCGTGGTGGCCGGCTGCACCTGCGTGCCACGGTGGCGCAGCGCCACGCGCATGCGCGCGAGCAGTTCCGACACACCGAAGGGCTTGACCAGGTAGTCGTCGGCGCCGGCGTCGAGCAGGCGCACCTTCTGGCCCTCGCCCTCGCGCGCCGAGATCACGATCAGCGGCGTGGCCTGGCGCCGGCGCAAGGTGGCGAGCAGGGCGTCGCCGTCGCCGTCGGGCAGGGTCAGGTCGAGCAGCACCAGGTCGACGCTGGTGTGCTGCAGCAGCGCCAGCCCTTCGCTCAGGCTCGCACCGGTGCAGACCTCGTAGCCCTCGACCGCGAGCGCATCGCGCAGGGTGTCGCGCAACTCGCGGTCGTCTTCGACGAGGAGGACGCGCAGGGTCATGGCGGCGGGCTTTCGATCGTGGGTGGCGCGGTGGCCGGCAGCCAGCACTCGAAGCTCGTGCCGCCGTGGCCGCGCGGCCGCAGCTTGAGCTCGCCGCCGTGCGCGCGGGCGATGGCGCGGCACA
>DASWSY010000107.1:0-3313 GCA_036402415.1 Rhizobacter sp.
CTCGCTCAACTTCGAAGCGCCCAACCCGCGCATCGGCTTCGAGGGCAGCCCCTTCACCGTGGCCGCCAAGCTCGCCGACTGGACGACCGATGGCGGCCCGCGCCGCGCCGGCGTCAACTCGCTGGGCGTGGGCGGCACCAACGCGTTCGTCGTGCTGCAGGAGCCGCCGGCCCGCAAGCCGAGCGCCCTCGACGACAGCACCCAGGTGCTGCTGCTTTCGGCGCGCAACCGCAAGGCGCTCGACGACAACGCCAAACGCCTCGCCGCCTGGCTGCGCGACCATCCCGAGCAGCCGCTGGCCGATGTGGCCTACACGCTGCGGGTCGGCCGCCGTGGCTTCGAGCAGCGCCGTGTGCTCGCCGCCACCAGCCGCGAGGAAGCGATCGCGCTGCTGGAAGGCAACGACGCCAAGCGCGTGTTCAACCACACCAACGAACTCGAGCACCCGCAGGTGGTGTTCATGTTTCCGGGCGGCGGTGCGCAGTACGTGCGCATGGGCGCCGGCCTCTACGAGAAAGAGCCCGTCTTCCGCGAGTGGGTCGACAAGGGTCTCGCGATCCTGAAGAACCGCTTCAACGCCGACCTCGCGCCGGTGCTGCTGGCCAAGGAGGTGACGCCCGAGCTCAGCGAGGCGATTGCCAAGCCCTCGGTGCAGCTCCCGTTGACCTTCCTGGTCGAGATTGCGCTGACCAAGCTGTGGGAGTCCTACGGCGTCAAGCCCGACATGGTGATCGGCCACAGCATGGGCGAGAACGCCGCGGCCTGCATCGCCGGGGTGTTCTCCTTCGAAGACGGCCTGGGCCTTCTGCTGCTGCGCGGCCAATTGGTCGAGCAGACGCCGCGTGGCTCGATGATCAGCGTGCCGATGGCGGCCAAGGAGCTGAGGCCGCTGCTCGGCTCGGAACTCGACCTCGCTGCGTCGAACAGCCCGCAGCTCTCGGTGGCGTCCGGGCCTCCGGAGCCGCTGGAAGCGCTGGCCGCCAGGCTGAGCGCGATGGACGTGGACAGCCAGCGCGTCAAGGTCGACGTGGCCGCGCATTCGCGCCTGCTCGATGGCATCCTGCCGCGCTTCCGCCAGTACCTGCAGAGCATCCAGCTCCACGAGCCCAAGCTCAAGGTCATCTCCAACTTCACCGGCAAGTGGCTGGAGCCGGGCAAGGCGCGCGACCCGGAGTACTGGGTCCAGCACTTCCGCAATTCCATCCTCTTTGCCGACGGCGTGGACACGCTGCTCGAGAACGACAACCTGGTCTTCCTCGAAGTCGGCCCGGGCAACATGCTCGGCTCCTTCGTGCGCCAGAACCCGCGCTCGCCGACGCAGCGCGTGCTGTCGTCGATGCGCCACCCGAACGACCCGCTGCCCGACCACGTGTACTTCCGCACCGTGATGGGCCGGCTGTGGGCGCTGGGCGTCGACTTCGACGCGACGCGCCTGTGGGGCAAGAACCGCCACCGCGTCACGCTGCCGAGCTACGCCTTCCAGCACGGCCACTACTGGATCGAACCCGGCACCGGCAAGCTCGGCGCCGGCCGTGCCGATGCCGAGCGCCCGCTGCGCCAGGCCGACATGGCCGACTGGTTCAAGAAGCCGCGCTGGGTGCAGCAGGGCATTCTCGAATCGAATGACGAGCCGAAGACGTGGCTGGCCTTCCACGGCCGCGAGCCGCTGTCGCTCGCGATGGTCTCGGGCCTGCGCGAAGACGGCCACACCGTGATCTCGGTGCTGCCCGGCGACACCTATGCGCAGGTCGACGACACCACCTACACCATCGCCGCCGAAGCCGGTGGCGTGGGCTACCCCGAGCTGATGCAGTCGCTGGAAGAGCGCGGCATCGTGCCCGAGCGCGTGCTGCACACCTGGCTCGTGACGCTCGACCGTGCCTTCCGTGCCGGATCGACCTTCTTCCACCGCAACCAGGAGCACGGCTTCTATTCGCTGTTCCACCTGGCACGTGCGCTCGCCAAGGCCGGCCTCGCCGACCGTGGCCTGCACATGACGGTCGTCTCCAACGGCGCGCTGCGCGTGGGCGACGAGGCGCTGCTGTTCCCCGACAAGGCCACCGCGCTCGGCCCGGCGGCCGTGATCCCGCGCGAGTTCCCGAACGTCACCTGCGCGTTTGTCGACGTCGACCTGGGTGCGCCACGCGCCGGGACGAAGCGCACCTCGCAGAACGACCTTGCGCTCGCCAAGATGGCGGCCGACGTGAGCGGCGAACTACTGGCCGAGCCGGGCACACGCGTGATCGCGTGGCGCAATGGCGTGCGCTGGGAGCGCCATCTCAGCAACGTCAAGTCGCCGGTCGGTGAGCTGCCTGCGACCAAGCTCCGCGAAGGCGGCGTCTACATGATCACCGGTGGCCTCGGCGGCATCGGCGGCCTGATGGCCGAGTGGCTGGCCCGCGAGTACAAGGCCAAGCTCGTGCTGCTGGGCCGCACCCCGCTGCCGGCGCGTGGCGAGTGGGATGCGTGGCTGGCCGAACATGACGCCGTCGACTCCATCGCCCAAGGCATCCGCAAGGTGCGCCAGCTCGAATCGCTGGGCGCGACCGTGCTGCCGCTCTCGGCCGACGTGGCCGTGGCCGACCGGATGAAGGAAGTGGTGGACGAGGCACGTGCCGCGTTCAAGCAGATCCACGGCGTGTTCCACGCGGCCGGCACGATCCGCGACAGCCTGATCCAGGTGAAGAGCCCGCGCGACATCGAAGACGTGTTCTCCGCCAAGGTCTACGGCACGCTGGTGCTGGACGAGATCTTCCGCGAGCAGCCGCTCGATTTCATGGTGCTCTTCTCGTCGACCAGTACCTACATCGCACCGAGCGGCCAGATCGACTACGTGGGTGCGAGCGCCTTCGTCAACGCGTTTGCCGAATCGTGCCGCGGTGCGCGGCCGTACCCCGTCACCTCCATCGCCTGGGGCATCTGGAAGGATGTCGGCATGGTGGGCCAGCTGGGCGCGCCGGCCGATGCGGGGCTGAACAACGACGCCGGCGTGACGCAAGGCGAGCCGCTGCCCGTCCACAACCCGCATTTCGACAAGCGCTTCTCGGCGCGTGACGGCCTCGCGCAGCTGGAGCTTTTCACCGGCGTGCTCAAGAGCACCGACTGGGTGATCGACGAACACCGCCTCGGCAGTGGCGAAGCGCTGCTGCCCGGCACCGGCTACCTCGAGCTGGTGCGCGCTGCGCTGGCTGAGCTGGGCCAGACCAGCGGCTGGCAGCTGAGCAACCTCGTGTTCGAGAACCCGCTCTTCGTGGCCGACGGCAGCAGCCGCGACTTCCGCGTGCGCCTGCGGGGCGACGAGCAACGCTGGGAC
>DASWSY010000108.1:0-4007 GCA_036402415.1 Rhizobacter sp.
ACTTCACCGGAATGCCCGAGGCGCGTGACTCAGCTCGCGCCGATTCGAGCAGTGCCACCAGGCGGGCGGCTTCGTTCTCGAGCTGAGTGCTGGCCGGGTCCCGGAGCGACAGGCTGATCAGCCCCGCGGCGATGGCGATCAGCGTGATCACCACCATCAGTTCGATCAGGGTGAAGCCCCTGATCGCGCTCTTATTGCCAGGAGCCGATCTCGGCGTCCTTGCCTTCGCCGCCGACCTGGCCGTCGGCACCCAAGCTGTAGACATCGATCTCGCCTTTCACGCCAGGGTTGGCGTACTGGTACGGACGGCCCCAGGGATCGTTCTGGAGCTTGGGGAGGTACGGGCGCCAGTTGGGGGGCATCGCACCGGTGGTCGGCTTGGTGACCAGCGCCTGCAGGCCTTGCTCGCTCGTGGGGTAGCGCTGGTTGTCGAGCTTGTAGAGCTTGAGCGCCTGCATGATGTTGCCCACGTCGGTGCGCGCGGCGGTCACGCGCGCATCGTCGGCGCGGTCGAGCACGTTGGGCGCGATCAACGCTGCCAGCACGCCGATGATCACGAGCACCACCATCAGCTCGATCAGCGTGAAGCCGCGTGCGCGGCGTGGCGTGTATGACGAAGCAGGAGAGTTCATGTCTTGCACGGATGGCTTGCAATCAGGGCGTTGAATCATAATCGTCCGATGATGGCGCGTTTGTCAGCTTTCGTGATCTGGGCTTTGGTGGCGGCGGCCCTCGTGTTCTGGGGCATGCGGCTCTTGGTGCGTGCCGACCCGGTGCCGCTCAACGTGGCCGTGGTGGGCGACAGCACCAGCGCGCGGGGCGACCTGTCACGGCTCTTCGGGGCCGAGCCCGTCGCGCAGGCGGCGGTGGCCCCAGCCGCGAGCACGCGGTTCCGCCTCCTGGGCGTGATGGCCGCGAAGCCCGGCCCCGAGGGCACGGCGCCCGGCGTCGCGTTGATCTCGATCGACGGCAAGCCGGCCCGTGCCTTCAAGGCGGGGGCGCGCATCGAAGACCAGCTCGTGCTGCAGAACGTCAGCCTGCGCACCGCGTCGGTCGGCGTCGAGAAAGGCCCTGCTTCCTTTGTGCTGGAACTGCCCGCCTTGCCCCCGCCCGCCACGGGCACCCTGCCGTCGGCGGTGATGGACCAGGGCGTGCCGTCTCCGGGGGCATCGGTTGCTGCGCCGGCGCCGGCGGCCGCACCGGTGCCGCCTTCCACGCCGCGCACGCCGCGGCCGCGCGGCGCGCCGAACAACGCGCGCTGATCGCGCCGCCGACAAGCCCTCGCGGCAGAGGGCGTGTCAGAGCTTGCCCGGCCCCGAACTTGGCATGTCGGCCGGTTGGGACGGCCCCGCTTCTTCACCCTCGGCCACTTCGGTCAACAGGGCCGCGGAGCTGAGCACCAGCGGAAACGACAGCGTGGCGCCGGTGCCGTCGGTGCTTTCCATGCCGAGTTCCAGCAGTGCGAGCGACTTGAACAAGCCCAGGGCGACGCTGAGGCCGGGATGGCCATGGCTGCGACTGAACACGCAGTAGTCGGTCACGGTCGGTGCGATGCGCGCCGCCACCATCAAGGCGGCGCAGGCCGGCATGCCGTCGACCATGATGAGCCGTCGCTTGCTCGATGCGACCAGCATCACGCCGACCATCATCGCGATCTCGAAACCGCCGTAGGCGGCGAGCACTTCGACCGGGTCGGTGAGGTCGCGGTGGCGCACCTGGGCGGCCTGCAGCACCATCATCAGGCGGGCCTCGTCCTCTGGGGTCATGGTGGGGGTGACGGCCAGGTTGTGGACCGGCTCGCTGGTCAGGGCCGAGAGCACCAGCGCCGCGCTTTCGTGCGAGCCGACGCCGATGCCGGCGCACGCGATCAGGTTCCCCACCATCGAATCGGCGATCTCCATCCCGGCACGGATGGCCGCGTGTGCCTGGTCGAGGGTCATCGCCATGTTGACCCGGCAGTTGCGCGTGCCGTGGGCGATCTTGCGCGACATGAGGCGTGGGTGCGGGGCGACGGTTTCGGCCACGCCGCAGTCGACGACGTTCAGGTCCATGCCCTGGATGCGGGCGAAGACGGCCACGGGGAGCTGGGAGGTGAGCAGGCCCTGCACGAGCTTCGCGGTCGACGCCTGCCCGGCGCCGCCGACGCCATCGACGGCCAGGCCGTGGTCCGACGCGAAGAGCGCGATCTGCGGGGCGCGAAAACGCGGCTTGAGGGAGTTCTGCACCAGGCCCAGGCGGATTGCCAAGGGCTCCAGTTCGCCGAGTTGCCCGGTGGTGTCGCTGCGCCGCTTCAGCTTGTCACGCAGTGCCCGCTCCAGCAGCGGGTTGGTGGTGGGGGCGATGAGCGATCGGCTGACGGGCATGACGGTGTCGGCTGGAAAGTCGATGCGGCCTGAGGGTTTTGCGCGATTGTGAGGCCTCAGCGCAGAAAGAGGCGGTACGCCGGGTTGTCGGTTTCGTCGATCCAGGGGTAGTTCAGGCCTGCGAGGAAATCCTTGAAGGCCTTCTTGTCGCCGCGCGGCACCTGGATGCCGACCAGGATGCGGCCGTAGTCGGCGCCCTGGTTGCGGTAGTGGAAGAGGCTGATATTCCAGCCGGGGTGCATGCTGGACAGGAATTGCATCAACGCGCCGGGCCGCTCCGGAAAGATGAAGCGGTAGAGCCGCTCGTCGCGTGCGAGTTCGCTGCGCCCGCCGACCATGTGGCGCAGGTGCTGCTTGGCGAGTTCGTCGTGCGTGAGGTCCACCGTCGCGAAGCCGTGGCGGGTGAAACTGCGGGTGAGCTTGTCGGACTCGCCACGGTTGCTCGTGGCCAGGCCCACGAACACATGCGCCTGGCGCTCGTCGGAGATGCGGTAGTTGAATTCGGTGACGCTGCGCGGCCCGATCAGCTCGCAGAAGCGCCGGAAGCTGCCGCGTTCTTCGGGAATGGTGACGGCAAACACGGCTTCGCGTTCTTCACCCACCTCCGCCCGCTCGGCGACGAAGCGCAAGCGGTCGAAGTTCATGTTGGCGCCGCAGGTGATGGCGACGAGGGTCTGACCCTTGAGCTTGTGCGTTTCGACGTATTGCTTGACCGCGGCCACGCCCAGCGCGCCGGCCGGCTCGAGGATGCTGCGCGTGTCCTGGAAGACATCCTTGATGGCGGCGCACACGGCATCGGTATCGACCACCACGAAGTCATCGACCAGTGCGCGGGTGAGGCGGAAGGTCTCTTCGCCAACGAGCTTGACGGCGGTGCCATCCGAAAAAAGCCCGACATCGGACAGTTGCACGCGTTTGCCGGCCCTGACCGATCGCACCATCGCGTCGGAGTCTGTGGTCTGCACGCCGATCACCTTGATCTCCGGCCTCACCGACTTGATGTAGGCCGCGATGCCCGAGATCAGCCCGCCGCCGCCGATGGCGACGAAGACCGCGTCGATCGGAGTCTGCAACTGGCGCAGGATCTCCACCGCGATCGTGCCCTGGCCGGCGATCACGTCGGGGTCGTCGAAGGGGTGCACGAAGGTCAGTCCCTGCTTGCGCTCGAGCTCGAGCGCGTGCAGGTAGGCGTCGGAATAGCTCTCGCCGTGAAGCACCACGTCGCCCCCCAGCGCGCGCACCGCGTCGACTTTCAGCTTGGGCGTGGTCACCGGCATCACGATCAGCGCCTTGCACCCGAGACGGTGGGCGCCGAGCGCAACGCCTTGGGCATGGTTGCCGGCCGAGGCGCAGATCACGCCGCGCTTGAGCTGGTCGGCGCTCAAGCCCGACATCTTGTTGTAGGCGCCGCGCAGCTTGAAGCTGAAGACCGGCTGGGTGTCTTCGCGCTTGAGCCAGACCTGGTTGCCCAGGCGGCGGGAGAGGCTTCGGGCCGGTTCCAGGGAGGATTCGATGGCCACGTCGTAGACCCGGGCGGTCAGGATCTTCTGCAGATAGCGGGCCAGCCCGATGTCGTCCTTCGCCTTGGCTCGGCGCTTGGACGGGGTGCGAACGGGGCCGGTCATGGCTGCTCCTGGGGAATTC
>DASWSY010000109.1:0-3781 GCA_036402415.1 Rhizobacter sp.
CTCACACCGACCGAGGCACTCGGCGTCTACGAGCGTCACTGGCGGCACCTCGACCGCGACGCGCTCGATCCGAAGGAGCGAGCCTTGCTGGAGGCGCTGACGCATCAGGAAGCGAAAGGGCGTCTGCTTGTTTGAGCGCCCCCATCACCGCCGCATCTCGACCGTGCTGGAGGCGCTCGATGCGCCTTTGCTGCTGGCCCACCGCTGTCTTTTCGGAGGCGGCACGGCGGTGGCCTTGCGCTACGGCGAGTACCGCGAGTCGGTGGATGTGGATTTCCTGGTGTCCGACGTGGCCGGCTACCGCGAGCTGCGCGAGCGGCTCACGGGCTCCCGGGGGCTGCAAGCCGTCTTGCGCGAGGGCGCGTCGCTGCAAGCCGTGCGTGAGCTGCGCGCCGATCAGTACGGGCTGCGAACGATGTTGAGGGTCGGCGATGCCGAGATCAAGTTCGAGATCGTGCTCGAAGGCCGCATCGAGCTCGATCCTCCCGGGCCCGACGATCTGGTGAGCGGCGTGGCCGCGCTGACACGCGTCGACATGGTCGCCACCAAGCTGCTCGCCAACTCCGACCGGTGGGCCGACGACAGCGTGTTCAGCCGCGACCTCATCGATCTCGCGATGATGCAACCCAAGGGCAAGCTGCTGAAGCAGGCGATGGCCAAGGCCCAGGGGGCCTATGGCGACAGCGTGGAGCGCGACCTGGCGAAGGCGGTCGACCACCTGCTCGCCCGCGAAGGCCGGCTGGAGCGCTGCATGAGCGCGATGCAGGTCAGCGTGCCGCGCGCGCTCCTGTGGCAGCGCATCAAGGCCTTGCGGCCTGCGCGCTCCGGCGCCGCCTGAGCCAGCTCAGCAGCATCGGCGCACACAAGGCCAGCACCACCACCGCCAGCAGCCCGGCCGACATCGGCCGCTCGATGAACACCGTCCAGCGCCCTTCGCCGATCGAGAGCGCGTTGCGCATCTGCGCCTCGGCCAGTGGCCCGAGGATCATGCCGACGATGACCGGCGCGGTGGGGAAATCGAAGCGCCGCATCAGCACCCCGGCCAGGCCCACGCCCCACATCAGCACCAGGTCGAACGCGCTCTGGCGCATGCCGTACACGCCGACTGTGGCGAAGATGAGGATGCCGGCGTAGAGCTGCGGGCGCGGGATCTTCAGGAGCTTCACCCACAGCCCCACCAGCGGCAGGTTGAGCACGAGGAGCATCACGTTGCCGATGTAGAGCGAGGCGATCAGCGCCCAGACCAGCGCCGACGAGGTCTGGAAGAGCTGCGGCCCGGCCTGGATGCCGTAGTTCTGCAGCGCGCTCAGCAGGATCGCGGCGGTGACGGAAGTCGGGATGCCCAGCGTGAGCAGCGGCACGAGCGTGGCCGTCACCGAGGCGTTGTTGGCCGCCTCCGGCCCGGCCACGCCTTCGATGGCGCCGGTGGTGCCGAACTCCTCCTTGTGCTTGGACAGCTTGCGCTCGGTGGCGTAGCTGAGGAAGGTGGGGATCTCGGAGCCGCCCGCCGGCACGGCGCCGAAGGGAAAGCCGATGGCCGTGCCGCGCAGCCAGGCCGGCCACGAGCGGCGCCACTCGCTGCGCGTCATGTGGACCTTGCCGGTGCGGTTGAGCGTGGCGGAGTTGCGCCCTTCGTAGAGCGCGGTGTAGAGCGTCTCGCCCACGGCGAAGAGGCCCACCGCGACCAGCACCACCTCGATGCCGTCGAGGAACTCCGGGATGCCGCCGGTGTAGCGCACCTGCCCGGTGATCTGGTCGAGCCCGATGAGGCCGAGCGCGAGGCCGATGAAGAGCGAGGTGAGGCCGCGCAGGCGGCTCTTGCCCAGTACCGCGCTCACGGTGGTGAAGGCCAGGAGCATCAGGCAGAAGTACTCCGGCGGGCCGAGCTTCACCGCGAACTCGGCCACCGGCGGCGCAAAGAGGGTCACCAGCACCGTGGCCAGCGTGCCCGCGACGAAGGAGCCGATGGCCGCGGTGGCGAGCGCCGCACCGGCACGCCCGCTCTTGGCCATCTTGAAGCCTTCGAGCGCGGTGACCATCGTGGCCGTCTCGCCCGGCGTGTTGAGCAGGATCGAGGTGGTCGAGCCGCCGTACATCGCGCCGTAGTAGATGCCGGCGAAGAAGATCATCGAGGCGGTGGGCTCCACCTGCGCGGTGATCGGCAGGAGCATCGCCACCGTCACCGCCGGTCCGAGGCCCGGCAGCACGCCGATGGCCGTGCCGAGCGCACAGCCGAGGAAGGACCACATCAGGTTGATCGGCGTGGCGGCCGACGCGAAGCCTGCGAGGAGTTGATCCCAGGTCCCCATGGGTTGCCTTTCAGATCCAGCCGCTGGCGCTCAGGGCCGGCAGCGTGAGGCCGAGCAGCTTGCGGAAGAGCCAGAAGACCGGCGCCGCGATCGCCAGGCCGACGGCCGCGTCGATCAGCGTCTGCTTCACACCGCCCGCGGGCTTGCCCTCGGCGCCGCGCAGGCCGCGCACCGCCAGCATGAAGCCGAGCGCGCAGGCGAGCACGAAGCCGAGGGTGGTGATGAGCGCCGCGATCTCCAGCACGCCCGCCGACACCCAGGCGAGCGCCTTCCAGTCGCCGCGCTCGGCGCCCGACGGCGCCTCGACCTCGCGGTAGCCGCCGTGCGTGGCCTGCCAGCAGAGCAGGGCGCCGCAGACCGCCAGCGCCGCGCTCACCACCCAGGGCAGGAAGTTCGGCCCCACCCCCTGGTAGCCCGCCGTCGACGGGATGAACCAGGCGCCCACCGCCATCACGGCGGCGACGGTGAGCGTGCCCAGCCCGACCAGCAGTTGCCGGCGGTGCAGCGGCGAGGCGGCCGGCCCGCTCACGACACCATGCCGGCTTTGGTCATGGTGTCGCGCAGGCTCGCGAACTCGTTCTTCACGAAGGCGTCGAACTCGGCGCCGCTCAGCACGGCGGGCGTCCACTGGTTCTTCTCGACGGCCTCGGCCCAGGCCTTCGACTGCAGGGCCTTGAGCACCATGTCGGTGATGGCCTTGCGCTGCTCGGCCGTGATGCCGGGGCCGGCGTACACGCCGCGCCAGTTGCCGATCTCCACGTTGAGGCCCTGTTCCTTCAGCGTGGGGACTTCGATGCCCTTCACGCGGCTCGGCGCGGTGATGCCGATGGCACTCATCTTCTTCGCGTCGATGTACTGCTGGAACTCGCTGTAGCCGCTGCCGCCGACGGTGACGTTGCCGCCCAGGATGGCCGCAACCGCCTCGCCGCCCCCGCGGAAGGCCACGTAGTTGATCTTGGCCGGGTCGACGCCGGCCTCGCGCGCGATCATGGCCGCCGCGATGTGCTCGGTGGAGCCGCGCGAGCCGCCGCCCCACTTCACGCTGCCCGGGTCTTTCTTGAGTTGGGCCACCACGTCGGCCATGGTCTTGAGCGGCGAGTTGGCCGGCAGCACGAAGACGCCGTATTCGGTGGTGAGGCGGGCGATGGGCGTCATCGTCTCCAGCGTCACCGGTGGCTTGCTGGTGATGATGCCGCCGAGCATCACCGCACCCATCACCATCAGCGCGTTCGGGTCGCCCTTGGCGGAGTTGGCGAACTGCGCGAGGCCCAGCGCGCCGGCGGCGCCGCCCTTGTTCTCGAAGGTCACGGTGTCGGCCACCTTCGCGTCCTGCAGCGCCTTGCCGAGCGCGCGGCCGGTCAGGTCCCACCCGCCGCCCGGGTTGGCGGGGATCATGATCTTGATGTTGGCCGCCGCGCGGGCGGCCGAAGGCATCAGGCCGGCGGCCGCCAGCGCGGCCAGGGAACGGAGGA
>DASWSY010000110.1:0-2715 GCA_036402415.1 Rhizobacter sp.
GCGTGAACCTCGGCTACCGCCCGCCCTACGACGTGCCGGCGATGCTGCGCTTCCTCGCGCTGCGTGCGATCCCCGGCGTCGAGCACGTCGACGGCCTGCGCGTGCGGCGCAGCCTGCGGGCCGATGCGCTGGCGCCGGCGCACGGCTGGCTGGAGGCCGAGTTCGTGCCCGAGACAGCGGCCCAGGCGCCGCGCGTGCGCCTGCGCTTCGCCCCGTCGCTCGCGCCGCACAGCGCGCGCGTGGTGGCCGGCGTGCGCCGCTGGCTCGACCTCGACGCCTCGCCCGACACCATCGACGCCGCCCTGGCCGACCTGCCCGGCGCGCCCGGCCTGCGCCTGCCCGGCTGTGTCGACGGCTTCGAGGTGGTGGTGCGCGCCGTGCTCGGCCAGCAGGTCACGGTGGCGGCGGCCCGCACGCTCGCACGCCGCTTCGCCGACCGCTTCGGCGAACCCATCGCCACGCCCTGGCCCGAGATCACGCGCAGCTTCCCTGCGCCCGAGGCCGTGGCCGCGGCACCGGTGGAGCAGATCGCCGAGCTCGGCATCATCCGCACACGTGCCGGTGCCATCCAGGCGCTGGCGCGCGCCTGGCCCGAGGCCGTGCGCCACCTGCACCACCAGCGCGAGCCCGAGGCGCTGATCGCGATGCTGAGGACCCTGCCCGGCATCGGCCCCTGGACGGCGCACTACATCGGCATGCGCGCGCTCTCCTGGCCCGACGCCTTCCCGCCGAACGACGTGGCCGTGCTCAACGCCCTGAAGCCGCGCTTCGGCACCACCACCCCGCGCGAAGCCGAGACGCTCGCCGAACGCTGGCGGCCCTGGCGCGCCTACGCCGTGCTGCGCCTCTGGAACTCGCTGGCCTGAAAGGACCCGACATGCCCACCCTTCTCCACCTCACCGCCCAGGCCCGCTGCGACACGCCGCTCGGCCGGGTGCTCATCGCGCGCACCGAGGCCGGCCTCGCCGGCCTGTGGTTCGAGTCGCAGAAATGGCACCCCGACCCGTTCGATGCGCCCGAGCGCCCCGACGACCCGCTGCTGCGCGACGCAGCCATGCAGATCGGCGACTACTTCGCCGGCCGCCTCGTGCGCTTCGAGCTGCCGACGGACCTGCACGGCAGCCCCTTCCAGCGCAGCGTGTGGCAGGCGCTGTGCACGATCGAGCGCGGCGCCACGCGCAGCTACGCCGACATCGCCCGCCACGTCGGCACGCCGCTGGCCGTGCGCGCGGTGGGCGCGGCGATCGGCCGCAATCCGCTGAGCGTGATCGTGCCCTGCCATCGCGTGGTGGGCAGCGACGGCAGCCTCACCGGCTATGCCGGCGGGCTGGAACGCAAGCGGGCGCTGCTCGCGCTCGAGCGGGCCCGCACCGGCGCTGCGATGGAGCTGGTGGCGTGAGGAAGTCCGACGTCGCCGAACTCGTGGCGCTGGCCGCCCTCTGGGGCGCCTCGTTCCTCTTCATGCGCCTGGGCGCGGCCGACTTCGGCCCGGCGCCGCTCGCCTTCGTGCGGGTGGCGGCGGCGAGCGCGCTGCTGCTGCCGCTGCTCGCGTACCGCCAGCACCTGCCGGCCCTGCGCCAGCACTGGCGACCGCTGCTGATCGTGGGCCTCACCAACTCGGCCCTGCCCTTCCTGTGCTTCAACTTCGCGGCATTGAGCATCAACGCCGGGCTGTCGGCGGTGTTCAACGCGACCACGCCGCTCTTCGGCGCGGTGTTCGCGTGGCTGTGGCTCAAGGACCGGCTCGACGCGCCACGCATCGCCGGCCTCCTCATCGGCTTCGGCGGCGTGCTCTGGCTGGTGTGGGACCGGGCCGGCCTGAAACCGGGTGCGAACGGGGCCGCCGACGTGGCACCGGCGATCCTGGCCTGCCTCGTCGCGACCGTGCTCTACGGCTTCTCGGCGAGCTTCACCAAGCGCTACCTGACCGGCGTGCCCCCGCTCGCCGTGGCCACCGGCAGCCAGGCGGGAGCGGCGCTCTTCCTGCTGGTGCCCGGCCTCGTGTGGTGGCCGGCGCAGATGCCCGGGCCCGTGGCCTGGGGCCATGCCCTGGTGCTGGCGGTGGCGTGCACGGCACTCGCCTACCTGCTCTACTTCCGACTCATCGCCAACGTCGGGCCGGCCAACGCCATCTCGGTGACCTTCCTCATCCCCGTGTTCGCCGTGGTCTGGGGTGGCATCTTCCTTGGCGAGAAGGTCGACCTGGCCATGGCGCTCGGCTGCGCCGTCATCCTCTTGGGCACGAGCCTCGTGACCGGCGTGCTGAAGTGGCCGAAGGCGGCCGCCAAGGCCGCGTGAATCCGACGCAGTCCGCATGATCGACCTCGACGCCTACCTCCATCGCCTGGCCTACACCGGCCCGCGGCACGCGAGCCTGGCCGTGCTGCGCGAACTGTGCGCGCGCCACCCGGCCCGCATTCCCTACGAGAACATCGATCCGCTGCTGGGCACGCCGCCCTCGCTCGAGCCTGCGGCCGTGCACGCGAAGCTGGTGGACGCCGGCCGCGGCGGCTACTGCTTCGAGCAGAACCTGCTGCTCCAGCGCGCGTTGCAGTCCCTCGGCTTCGAGGTGAGCGCGCTCGCGGCCCGCGTGGTGTGGATGCGCCCGCCCGAGGCGCCGGCGCGGCCCCGCAGCCACATGCTGCTCAAGGTGTCGGTGCCCGACGGCGCACAGGCCCGGGACTACATCGCCGATGCAGGCTTCGGCGGCAACCT
>DASWSY010000111.1:0-3344 GCA_036402415.1 Rhizobacter sp.
GGCGCGATCTCCTGCAGGCTCACGACCGCCACCGCGTTGACGACGAAGAGGCCCAGCGCCGCAAAACGCCCGCCCAGGCCCAGCAGCAGCAAGACCGGCAGCACCAGCTCGCCCGCCGTGCCCATCGCCGCCGCGACGGGCGGCGACAGCAGCGGCACCTGGTACTCGTCGGCAAAGAGCGCGAGCGTCGTCTCCCAGTCGTGGATCTTGGTGAGGCCCGACATGAAAAACACCTGCGCCACGTAAAACCGCGCACCGAGCTGCGCAGCGGGCTGCAGCGCTTCGAGCAGCTTGACGAAGCGGTTCCAGAGCGCGATCAGCGGGGCAAGCGCGGCGTGTGTCGTCATGGTGGTGTGCCTCCAGTGGTGCTGCGGCTAGGTCGAGCGACGCCGCATGTTCTTGCAGCGAGATCGCGCGCCTGCGCGTGCGGTGCTCAACGCACAGTGTCGAGCCGGCAGCAAACCTCATGCAATTCGTCGCGCAGGACATGCACCCAGGCGCGGATTGCCTGCACCGCCACGTCGTCCGCGCGCTCGCGCGGCCACACGAGCTGGAAGGGCGCGCCGGGCAGCTCCGGCCCGAAGGGCTGCACCAGCGTGCCGCGCGCCAACTCGTCGGCCACCATCGCGCGGCTGAGCAGTGCCACGCCCTGGCCGGCCACGGCCGCGGCGATGCTGTGCGTCTCGTCGGTGAAGACCGGGCCAGCGCCCGGGTCGAGGCCTGGCACCTTGGCCTGCGCCTGCCACACGGCCCAATCGAGCGGTGCGCTCCTGCCGCCGCGCGGCTCGAAGTGGATCAAACGGTGCTTCGGCAGGTCAACCGCCGCCACGAGTCCGAGCGCAGGGCTGCAGGCGGGCACGAAGAGGTTGTCGAACAGCGGCTCGTTCACCACGCCCGGCCAGGGACCGAAGCCGTAGCGCACCGCCACGTCGGCCTCACCCTCTTCCAGCGGCACGAGCTCGTGGGTGGCGTGGATGCGCACGTCGAGCGTCGGATGGTGCTCGCGCATCCAGTCGAGCCGGGGCATCAGGCAACGCGCGGCGACGGTCGGCGTGGTGGTGAGCGTGACCATGCGGCGACCGACGGCCTTGCGCAGCCGCGCCGTGGTGGCGGCGAAGCTGTCGAAGCCCGCCGCCAGCACCGCCTGCAATTCGCGGCCGGCCGGCGTGGCCTCGAGCTGGCGCGGGCGGCGCAGGAAGAGCGCCGTGCCCAGCCACTCCTCCAGCGCCCGCACCTGGTGGCTGACGGCGGTGGGCGTGACGTTCAACTCCTGCGCCGCGCGCTTCGCACTGGCGTGGCGTGCCACGGCTTCGAAGGCACGCAGGGCGGAAAGCGGGGGCAATTGGCGCGAGCTCATGGATGAGTTTGATTTTGCGGAATCGACGAGAAATGACCGTTTGTCCGCGCCAAAGGCCCTGCATAGAGTGACCTCATCACTTCACAGCCCAGCACGAGGATGCTCATGACACCCACCCGACCGACCCTGAATCTTCTCCACCTCGACTCCAGTGCCCGCTTCGGCCGTGGCGGCATCGAGCCCCACGGAAGCTGGAGCCGGCGCCTGTCAGACACCTTTGCCCGCCGCTGGCGCGAGGCCCGGCCGCAAGACCGCATCACCCACCGGGACCTCGCCGCGCAGCCCCCCCAGCCCATGGCACACAACTGGGTGCAGGCCGCTTTCACCGCACCCATGCAGCGTGCGCCGGAGCTCGACGACACGCTCGCCGAAAGCGATCGCCTGGTGGCCGAGCTGCGCGAGGCCGACGTGCTGGTCATCGGCCTGCCCATGTACAACTACGGCATGCCCGCGCCGCTGAAGGCCTGGGCCGACCTGGTGGTGCGCATGGGCAAGACGGTCGACATCCGGCGCGATGCCGGCACCACCACCTACCACCCGCTGTTGGCCGACCGGCCGCGTCGCGCCGTGCTGCTGTCGTCGCGCGGTGCCGAAGGCTTCGGCCCGGGTGGCGAATACGAAGCGCTCAACCATGCCGACACCGCCCTGCGCGGCGTGCTCGAATTCATCGGCATCACCGACATCGAAACGCTGGCGATCGAGGGCGAAGAAAAAGGCGGTGCGGAGTTTGAGGCCTCGGTGGCCGCCGCCTTGGCGAAAGTGGAATCGCTGGCGGCACGCTGGGCCGATGAGGCCACGACGACGAGGGCGGCCGCTCAGCCGGCGTGATCCACGCGGAGGATCCAGCCGGCGGCGAGCGCGTCGGCGAGCCAGGCCTCGAAGACGAAGCCTGCTCCGGCCTGCTCAAGCGCCCGATCGAGTGGAAGGCCACGCAGCAACGCGGCCACCCAGCGGCCCACCGCCGGCTCGACCGCCCTCGCCTCGCCGCGCCAGCCGGCGCGCCACACGAGGGCCGCTTCGCCGCCGGTCGACGAGAGGATCCCGCGCACCGTCGCGCGCTGCAACTCGGCATCGCCCGGGCGTCGATGGGCGGCCCACAGGCTCACAATGGGGTGCACGCTGTCGACCAGCGACACATGCGGGGCGAGTCGCAGCCGAAGCTGCGAGGGCGCGTGCTCGGCCAGTTGCGGCAGGCTGTTCACTTCGGGCTCGGCATCGCTCGCGCGCTCGGCGACCGCGAGTTGCCATTCGAGCCGCGCCACGTCGGCGAGAAAGGGCACGTCGGCGAGCTGCTCGCTTGAGGCGATGAAGGCCGGCAGCTCGTCGCCGAACCAGGCCAGGTCGCCCCGCCTCGGCGGCATCGCGTGCCAGAAGGCGCGAGCGAGCGCCGCGAACGATTCTTCGCCCACCAGCGCCTGCACGGTCGGGAAGGTCGCGGCCAACGAGCGCTCGGCCGACGCACCTGCATTGGCCTGGTACGCCTGCAGGCCACGCAACACACCCGCAGGCCGCGCGGCAAGCTGCGTCCGCAGCGACGCACCGTCGCCGCGCTGCAGGATGGCGGCCATCAAGGCCTGCTGGCGCTGCGCTTCGGCCTTCATGCGAGGCATGCCTCGGCCCGCCGCGCTTCGTCGAGGAGCACCTCGAGCGGCGGCAGGTCGGTGTCCCATTCCACGAGCGTGGGCCGCGGGCCGAGCCGCGCGAGCGCGTGGCGGTACACCTGCCACACCGGCTCGTGCACGCGGCTGCCGTGGTCGTCGATGACGATGTCTCCGGTGTCGAGGTAGCCGGCGAGGTGGATCTCGCCCACTGCCTGCGCATCGATCGTGTCGACCCAGGCGCAGGCACTCGCCGCCGCATCGACGGCACCCTCGTTGAGCGCGTTCACCACGAGGTTGTTGACGTCCAGCAGCAGCCCGCAGCCGCTGCGACGTGCAAGCGCGTTGAGGAATTCGGCTTCGCCCATTTCGGGGTCGGCCCAGGCGAG
>DASWSY010000112.1:0-4478 GCA_036402415.1 Rhizobacter sp.
GAGGTGCAGGCGCCGGCCCTGCTCAAGTTCGCCGTCACCGGCAGCGTCGCCTGCGTGCTGTGCTATTTCATCGCCGGCGCGCTGCTGCGCGTGCCCGCGATCCGGCGCGTGCTGTGAGCCGCACGCCACGGCGCAGCGGCGGCCACCTCAGTACTTCTTGAGCTGCGCGAGCAGGTCGGCGTGGTGGGTCGCGTCGCCGAAGAGCTCCTGCAACACCCGTGCACGCTTCATGAAGAAGCCCATCTCGAACTCGTCGGTCATGCCGATGCCGCCGTGCATCTGCACGCCTTCCTGGACCGCGAGCGTGACCGTCGTGCCAGCCTTGGCCTTGGCGACCGAGGCGAGGCCGATGGCGGTGGGCGTGCCTTCGTCGAGTGCCTGCAGCGCCTTCAGCACCGCCGAGCGGGTGAACTCGATCTCGCAGTAGAGGTGGGCCGCACGGTGCTGCAGCGCCTGGAACTCGCCGATGATCTTGTTGAACTGCTGGCGTTCCTTGAGGTAGTCAACCGTCCGGGTGAACACCTCGTCGGCGATGCCCAGCATCTCGGCCGAGGCGGCCACCCGGCCGGCACTCAGCGCCGCGTTGAGCGGCACGAGGCCTTCGCCGACCTTGCCGAGCACGGCGCTGTCGGGCACGGCGACCTGGCTGAAGGTGACGCGCGCGGCGTTGTGCGCATCGACCATCACCACACGCTCCACGCTCACGCCCTTCGCCTTGGCATCGACGAGAAAGAGCGTGACGCCGGCCAGATCGCCTTTCGCGCCGCCGGTGCGTGCTGCGACGATGAAGAGGTCGGCCACGTGGCCGTCGAGCACGAAGGTCTTGGCGCCGTCGAGCGTGTAGCCGCTGCCCGACCTTTCGGCCTTGAGCGCGGTGTTGCGAGGGCTGTGCTTGCTGTGCTCGTCGACGGCAAGCGTGGCGATCAGTTCGCCCGAGGCGATCCCGGGCAGCGTGGCCTGCTTCTGCGCATCAGTGCCGGCATTGAGCAGCGCGGTCGCCGCGACGACGCTCGACGCCAGGAAGGGCGAGGCCGTGAGGTGGCGGCCGATCTCCTCCATCACCACGCCGGCTTCGACCAGGCCGAGGCCCATGCCGCCGTGGTCTTCAGGGATCAGCACGCCGGTGAAGCCCATCTCGGCGAAGTGCTTCCACAGCGAGCGGCTGAAGCCATCGGCGCTGCGCGTGTCGCGCAGCTTGCGCAGCTCGGAGACGGGGGCGTGGTCGGCGAGGAAGGACTTTGCGCTGTCGCGCAGCATCCCTTGTTCTTCAGTCAGGACGAGTGCCATGAGGTGTTCAGGCTCCGGGAAGGTTCAGGATGCGTTTGGCGATGACGTTGAGCTGGACCTCGCTCGTGCCGCCTTCGATGGAGTTGCCCTTGGTGCGCAACCATGCACGCGCGAGCGCACCTTCGCGCGAGCGAGGGCTTTCCCAGTCGAGCGCATCGCTGCCACCCGCCTGCATCATCAGTTCGTGGCGGCGCTTGTTGAGCTCGGCGCCGTAGTACTTGAGCACCGAGCTGAAGGCCGGGTTGCCCTGGCCGGCGCGGGCCATGTCCATCGCGCGCTCCATGGTCAAACGGAACGCGGCCTCGTCGACTTCGAACTGCGCGATCTGCGCGCGCAGCACCGGGTCGGCGACCTTGCCTTGCGCATCGGCGCCCACCTGCTCCAGCGCGAAGACGCCGAGCGGCTTGGCCGCACCCCGATCGCCGATGCCGCCGATCATTTCGCGCTCGTGCGTCAGCAGGTACTTGGCGACATCCCATCCGGCGTTGAGCGTGCCCACGAGGTTCTTCTTCTCGACGCGCACGTTGTCGAAGAAGGTCTCGCAGAACGGCGACTTGCCCGAGATCAGCAGGATGGGCTTCGTCGTCACGCCCGGCGTCGCCATGTCGAAGAGCACGAAGCTGATGCCGGTGTGCTTCTTCGCCTGCGGGTCGGTGCGCACCAGGCAGAAGATCCAGTCGGCCTTGTCGGCGTACGAAGTCCAGATCTTCTGGCCGTTGACGATGAAGTGGTCGCCATTGTCTTCGGCCTTGGTCTGCAGCGAAGCGAGGTCGGAGCCGGCGTTGGGCTCCGAGTAGCCCTGGCACCAGCGGATCTCGCCACGGGCGATGGGTGGCAGGAACTCGAGCTTCTGCTCGTGCGTGCCGAACTTGAGCAGCGCGGGGCCCAGCATCCAGATGCCGAAGCTCTGCACCGGCGCGCGGCAGCTCAGCGCGCGCATCTCCTGCGCGAGGACCTTGGCCTCTTCGCCGGTGAGTCCGCCACCGCCGTATTCCCTGGGCCAGGTCGGCACCGTCCAGCCCTTGGCGGCCATGCGTTCCAGCCACACCTTCTGGGCGTCGGACGAGAACTTCCACTGGCGGCCGCCCCAGCAGACATCGTCTTCGCTGGTGACCGGCTTGCGCATCTCGGGCGGGCAGTTCTGCTCCAGCCAGGCGCGTGTTTCCTCGCGGAAGGTTTTCAACGCCGGCTTCTCTGCCGTTGCTGTGCTCATGAAGGAACTCCGTTCAGATGGTCACGCCGCCGTCGATGACGAGCGCCTGGCCCGTCATGAACGAGCCGGCCTTGGAGGCAAGGAACACCGCCGCGCCGGCGATCTCGTCGGGCTCGCCGATGCGGCGCAGCGGCGCGTTGGCGGTCGAGCGCTTGAGGGTCTCGGGGTTGTCCCAGAGCGCCTTCGCGAAATCGGTCTTGATGAGGCCGGGGGCGATGCAGTTCACGCGCACGTTGTGCGGGCCATACTCCACCGCGAGGTTGCGCGCGAGCTGGAAGTCCGCGGCCTTGGAGATGTTGTACGCGCCGATCACCGGCGAGCCGCGCAGGCCCCCGATCGACGACACGATGATGATCGCGCCATCCTTGCGCTCGATCATCTGCGGGGCCACGAAGTTGATGAGCCAGTGGTTGGCGATCACGTTGTTCTCGAGGATCTTTCGGAACTGGTCGTCCTCGATGCCGGCGAGCGGGCCGTAGTACGGGTTCGACGCGGCGTTGCACACCACGATGTCGATCTTCCCGAACTGCTTGTTCGTTTCATCGACGAGGTGCTGCAGGTCGGCCTTCGACGAGATGTTGGCCGGCACCGAGATCGCGCGGCCGCCACCGAAGCTCTTGTTGATGGCCGCGGCCACCTCGGCGCAGGGCTCGGGCTTGCGCGACGAGATCACGACCTTGGCGCCCTGCTCGGCCATGCGCTCGGCGATGGCGCGGCCGATGCCGCGCGACGAACCGGTGATGACGGCGACCTTGCCTGTGAGATCGAACAACGACATGAGAGCTTCCTTGCTGGTTAAATGGAGGGGCTTCGAAGGTGGGTCGAAACAACCAACCGATTTTTCTAACCCGATGTCTCCGAGTGAGGATCTTCACTGTGAAAACAGGGCCTGATTCGAGCTCCGGAAAACATACCAGATTGTTTGAAAGAGGACCATGAGCATTAGCTTTGACGGCCGTGTCGCGATCGTGACAGGCGCAGGTGGCGGCTTGGGCCGCGAGCACGCCCTCGGGCTCGCCAGGCGTGGCGCGAAGGTGGTGGTGAACGACCTCGGCCCCGGCGCGCAAACCGTCGCCGACGAGATCAAGGCCGCCGGCGGCCAGGCCATCGCGGTGTCGTGTTCGGTGACCGACTTCGACGCGGTGCAGGCGATGGTCAAGACCACGATGGACACCTGGGGCCGCGTCGACATCCTCGTCAACAACGCCGGCATCCTGCGCGACAAGAGCTTCTCCAAGATGGAGATGGCCGACTTCAAGCTCGTGGTCGACGTGCACCTGATGGGCGCCGTGTACTGCTGCAAGGCGGCGTGGGACATCATGCGCGCGCAGAAGTACGGCCGCATCGTCAACACCACCTCGTCCTCGGGCCTGTACGGCAACTTCGGCCAGTCCAACTACGGCGCTGCGAAGATGGCGCTCGTCGGCCTGATGCAGACGCTCTCGATCGAAGGCGCGAAGGACAACATCAAGGTCAACTGCCTCGCCCCCACCGCGGCCACGCAAATGACCGAAGGCCTGATGCCGCAGGTGGTGCTCGACGCGCTGAAGCCCGCGGCCGTCACACCGGGCCTGCTCTACCTCGTGAGCGAAGACGCGCCGAGCCGCGTGATCCTCAACGCCGGCGCCGGCACCTTCGAGCGCGCCTACGTCACGATGACCAAGGGCGTGCACATCGGCCTGACCGACGATGCCGACGACCAGGTGGCCGCACAGTTCGAGGCCATCTCCGACCGCGACGAGGAAGTGGTGCCGCAGAGCGGCAGCGAACAGGGGCGCAACGAAGTGGGCCAGGCGATGGCCGCCGCGCAGAAGTGATCGCTGTCAGCCGCTGAACGCAGCGCCCGGTCGTGCCGCCGCGACCGGCCGCGCGGCCGGAGCCAGCGACGGCTGCCGCGCCTCATGGGGCTCACCGGCCGAGGCGCCCCCCACGAGCGGCACGTCGAACGAAAACACCGAGCCCCGGCCGGCCTGCGACT
>DASWSY010000113.1:0-16783 GCA_036402415.1 Rhizobacter sp.
GCCGAGTGCGCCACGTTGCCGGCCAGTGCCGTACCCGCGGCGAGAACCTGCGGCGCAAGCGGCGGACGTGCCGCATCGACGGTTTCGCAGATGTGGTCGACCTCGTAGCGGCCAAGCGTGCCACGCCCCATGCGGGTCGAGACCATCCGCACAAACTCGTTCTGCTGCTCGGCGGCACTGAGCCAGCCGAGCTGTTGCGCGAGCAAGGCCATGCGGGTCTGGGCGCTCGCGCGTTCGGCGTCGCGGGCCAGCGCGAGGAACCGGTCGCGTGTCGCGTTGTCGCGGCGAATCCGCTCCAGCCCCGCGGCAACCTCGGGATCGCGGCGCTGTTCCGGGCCGACCGAGGCGACGAAGCGTTCCAGGTGATCGAGGAACATGCGCGATTCGGCTGGCCGGCGCCGCAGCATCTCGTGCAACGAAGCGACCTTCGACGGAACGGTCGTGCGCGCATCGGAAAAGCTGCACATGTCGGCTCGGTAGCTGCCATGCTCCTCGGCCGCGGTGAGGCCCCTGGTGGCGATCATCGACGTCGGGCCGAACAGTTGCAGCAAGGTCTGGCTGGGACGCCCGCTGCCCACCTCGCCGGCGGGGGCGGTCTCGAAATAGCGGTCCATCAGGGGGCCGGCGTAGCGGCCGAGCGGCGCCTTGGATGAAAAGCCATAGAGAAGCGGCACGTCTTTGAAGATGGTCCGCAGGCGGTCGCGGTTGCTCTGGCCGTACTGCAGGTTGAGTGCCGCGGCGATGCGCTGGGCATCGTCGGGCGCGCGTTGCTCGCGTGCCAGGCTGCGCAGTACCTCGCCTTCGGCGACGTGGCGCGGTTCGTCTTTCAGCGTGTTGCAGCCGAAAAGATAGACCTCCTTCACGTGGGCCAGCACGCCGTCGCAGGAGTTGCTGCATGAGGCGCGCTCGAGTTCCGTGACGGGAAGGTTGTCGCGGTCGCCCAGGCGGTCGGTGTAGAACTCGGTGCCGTCATCGAAGTGACCCGAGATGACGAGCACGTCGCACTGCACCTTGCTGCGACACGCGTTGGCGAACCAGTCGGGCTGGCGCTGCACCAGTTCAACGAAGCGGTAGTCACCGGCCGGCAGGTGCCGCCGGAAACTCTCTCGCTCGTCGGACGAGTTGATGGTGATCGTGCAAACCGTCTTCGGTTCGGCGTGGACCAACTGCGGCGACGCGCCTGCGAGAAGGGCAAACAGCAGGGCCAGCGGCCGGGGCAGCGCGCGAAACACGGCAACGGGGTACGACATAGCCGGAAGTGTTCCACGCGGGGCACCCTACGGGGGCGGATGTAACGAAATCTTCGTGCGCATTCCCCGCAAGCGGCGTCTCAGCGGCCTTCTAGACGCGCCAGCAGCGCATCGATCATCTCGCTGGCGCCAGCCGGCCGGCGTCGGTGCTGTGCCAGCACCTGTCGCAACTCTGCCGCATCGAGCGAGCGGCGGTCGGCGCGGATGAGGACGCCTGCGATCGCGTTCTGCACGTCGACCGAAGTCGTTTTCGCGTAGTGGTCGGTGAGCCGGCGCAGCACCTCGGAATCGGACACATAGTGGCGCCCGAGCACCTCCAGCGCCCGCACCTGCGCGTCGCCGGCAGGCATTTCGACGATGCGCTCTGCCACCCGCCGAAGCTCCGCCACTTCGCTGATCGGGCGGCGGCGCAAGTAGGCTTGCGCGGCCTGCACGTCGGCCTCGTGGACGCTCGCCAGCGCGTCGAGCGTGTGCAGGCGAGCCTCTTCACTGCCCAGGCAGGCGCGCATCGCGGCATGCGGCACCGTGTCGGTGGCGCTGCCCGGTGCCACGCGCCGGGCAAACGCACCGTCGAGTTCACCGTCGTCGTTCAGGCGGCACGCGAGATCGATGTCGGCGACGCCCACGCGCTTGCGCGACTGAAGCTCTCCCAGGATGAGCGCAAGCTCCTGCCAGCGCTGGTCTTCGGTGAGCCAGCCCAGGTCTTGGGCCAGCTTGACCAGGCGCACACGGGTAGGCGCCTGGGATGCCTCCCGCTCGCTCGCAAGAAAAAGCGCGCGCGTGGCGTCGTCATCCGCGATTTCTGCCAGTTCGCGGGCGACCTCGGGCAGTGCCCGCGTCGATTCGTCGAGCGAGCCCGCCAGGCGCTGGATGCGATCGAGGTAGCGGGCGGCGCTGCCGTCGGGCCGGCGCATCAACTGGTGCACGAAGTCGAGCTTGTGGGGAAGCGAAAGGCGGTCGTCGCTGAACCGGCACATGTCGCCTCGGGAGGCCATCTCCGCCTGGCCTGGCTTGACGCCGGAGGTCGAGGCCATCGAGAAGGCCGAGAAGGCGCGCAGCAGACCCTTGTCGAGCCGGCCGGTGCCGATTTTCGCCTTGCGCTGGCGGAAGTAGCGATCGAGCGTACCGGCGGCGATGGGCCCGAGTGGCGCCGTCGACGAAAAGCCGTAGATCACCGGCACCCCGGCGAAGAGCTGGCGCATGCGCGAGAGGCTGCTGTGGCCAGGGCCGGCATCGTGGAGCGACTTCAATGCCGGGTCGGCCTCGCGGTGCCGGCGCCTCATGCGCACCGCGTCGTGAACGGCCTCGGCCGAGGCGCTGCTCTGCGCCCGCGGGTTGAGCGTGTTGCACCCGAAGAGGTAGACCTCTTTCAGCTGCGAGAACACGCCCGGGCAGGATGCGCTGCATGACTGGCGTTCGAGTTCGGAGACGGTCACGTACTCGTGTGCCTCCACCCGGTCAGAGAAGAACTCGTTGTCGCCATCGAAGTGGCCCGAGACGATGAGCACGTCGCAGCGCGTGCGGGTGCTGCACGACGAAGCCAGCCAGTCGGAGCGGCCGCGTTCGACCAGTTCGACGAACCTGTACTTCGATGCGGGCAGGTAGCGGCGAAAGACTTCCTTCTCGTCGGGCGAGTTGACGGTGACGGTGCATACCGTCTTCTGCTGTGCATCAGAGCCTGCGGCCACGGCAGGGAGCAGCAACGCGAGCAGCCAGAAGACGGAGGGACCGAATGCCATGCCGCCCATGCTAGGCAATTGCCGGCAAGAGCG
Organism: Rhizobacter sp.; assembly: GCA_036402415.1. Classification (GTDB taxonomy): domain Bacteria; phylum Pseudomonadota; class Gammaproteobacteria; order Burkholderiales; family Burkholderiaceae_C; genus Rhizobacter. Next base: position 3,023 of record DASWSY010000113.1, read on the forward strand.
TCTGTGAGTCCGAGGTATCCGACTCGCGGACAGGCATACCCCACGTGCTGGCCGTGACGTGGATCTTGTTCCCACGCTTGAGGCGCCGGGCCCGCCGGATCAGCCGCCAGCTCCGTGGACACCCCAGCAAATCCAAGGACACCGTCGAGCATCGGCGGCTCAGCGCTTCACGCTTTGGCACGCGGCTTCATGCGGAAACTGATGCCCATGCGATTGATGGCGTTCATGGCGGCAATCGTGAGAGTCAGGTCCACCAGATCCTTTTCACCGAACACCGCCAACGCGGCCGCATACGCTTCGTCGGAGGCGTGGGTCTGGCTCACGAGCGTCACCTCCTCCGACCACGCCAGCGCGGCGCGCTCCTGCTCCGAGAAGAGGTATTCAGCTTCGTGCCACACGGGAACGAGCACCACCTTCTCGACCGACATGCCTTCGGCGATCAGGTCCCGCGTGTGGATGTCGATGCAATGTGCGCAGCCGTTGATCTGCGACACGCGCAGGAAGACCAGATGCGTCAGCAAGCTCGGAAGGCCCGTGCTCTTGGTGACGAAGTGGTGCAGCGTCCCGACAGCCTTGGCGCCCTCAGGCGACGCTTGGAACCAAGCAGCTCGATTCATGGATCAGTTTCCTTCGATGTGAATGGTGGACGGGGGCCGACGCCGGCCTCCTGCTCACAAGACGTTCGACTCGAAGGCGTTGTGACACCCGCTGCGAGATAACCGCGACGTCTTTACAGGTACATCGTACCGCCGGCAGTGGCCCGGCGCCACGTTGCCGCCAAGGGCGAGATGCCGGAGCGAACGAAGTTGCGGGGCGTCAGGCCGGTGAGCTGGCGCACCACGCGAGACATGTGTGCCTGGTCGGTGAAGCCGAGGTCGGCCGCAACGTCGGCGAGCGACGCCCCCTGCTGCGCCCTGCGCGAGATGGCCTGCAGGCGCGCCACCTGCGACAGGTGCCGCGGCGACGTGCCGATCCACCGGACGAAGTCACGCTCGAGTTGTCGGCGCGACACGTGCTGCTCGTCGGCCAGCGTCTCGATGGCCGCTTGGGGCGCGTGGCAGAGGCGCATGGCCGCGCGCGCCGCACGCATCGCGGCAGTGCAGCGCTGGCGATGGGCCAAGGCACGCGCTTCGAGCCAGCCACCCAGGGCCTGCAGCTTGTGTTCCAGCGTCTTCGCGAGCGCGACCTCGGATTCGAGCCCTTGTGTGGCCACGCGATCCAGCAGCGACACCATCGGCGCACGAATGCGCGGCACCTTGTCCACGGGCCGGCTTTCCAGCAGGTGCACGAGGCCGAGCGGCGTCAGCATGGCGAAGAGCGTGATGCAGTCGCCGGCGCCCGTGAAGGCGCCCTTCCATTGGCGGATGCCAGTCAGCGCGGTGTTCTCGCCGAGCGGCCCCTTCGCATCGACATCCGACCCGAGGCCCATCTGCACGCTGAGCATGAGCGACTCGTGCGGAGCGATCGCCAGCGGCAGCGGCCCGGTGGCACGCAGTTCCGCGGCGACCAGGGCACTCACGTAGGGCCTCAGGGCGCCTGTCACCTCGATCGAATGCGTCCGAACGACGCCGGGGGTGGAGGGTGGCGGTGGGTGCGCCGCGGGCGTCATGGCTGCCCGCCGGTTCTGGCGAGCTCGGCAGCCTTGTCGACGCTGATCGCGCCGGCCAGGGGGTCGGCGTGGCGGTGCACCAGGCGCCACTGGTCGCCGTCTTGCCGGAACACCAGCGTCACCCGCAGCGACCAGGGCTGGGCCGGCACGGTGCCGACTTCCACATGCGAATGCTCGCGGGCCACGATGACCACCATGCCCTCGGCCTGATAGGTCCGGATCAACTCCAGGGTCGAGTCCTTGCCATGCTTGAAGAAGCGGCCGATGGCGGCCCACTGTTCAGGGGTGTAGTGGCCGCTGCGGGTGGGCGGCCCGCCGAAAGGCGCCATGAGCGTGAAATCGTCGCTGAGCTGCAGCAACGAGCGGTAGCGCTCGATGTCGCCTTGCATGAGGGCCTGGTGCCCTTGCTCGGCGCTGCGTACCAGCGCCTCGACCTGCGAAGGCGCCGCATCGGCGACCATGGGGCAGACCGCAGCGGCGAGAAGAAGCGGGTGGACGGTTGACATGAGGTGACTCCAACAGATCGGACAGCAAGATTGCTGAAGGCCGCAAGGATGGCGATGCACGCCTCATGAATCAACTGATACGATTTCAGCAATATGCTGAATGAATCTGATCTCTCGCGCATCGACCTGAACCTGCTCGTGCTGTTCGAGGCCGTGATGCGCGAGCGGCATGTGGGCCGCGCGGCGGAGCGCCTGAACGTGAGTGCATCGGCGGTGAGCCACGGGCTCGGGCGCCTGCGCCGGCTCTTGAACGACCCGGTCTTCCTCAAGACGCCGAAGGGCGTGGTCCCGAGCGAGCGCGCCCTCGTGCTCGAGCCGGCGATCACCGATGTGCTGGCGCGCGTGCGCAAGGTGGTGTCGAGCGCCGGCCCGTTCGACCCGGCCAGCGCCACGCGGCGCTTCACCGTGGGCGCCCCCGACGGGGTGTCGGCCGTTTTCCTGCCACGTCTGCTTGCCAGCGTGCGCGAGGCAGCGCCGCACGTCGACATCGCCGTGCGCCAGCTCCTGCCCGCGGCAGGCGAGTCCTCGCCCGACCGCGCATGGCAGGGCGCGTTTTCCGCGCTGGAATCGCGCGCCATGGATGTGGCCGTGATTCCGACGAGCGAAGTCCCGGTCCGGTTCTCGACACGGCTTCTCTACGAAGAGAGCTTCGTGCTCGCCATGCGCGCAGGCCACCCGCTGCGGCGCAAGCTCACGATGGAGCGCTACTGCGCCGCCAAACATCTCGTGGTGTCCCTGACGGGCGATCCGCACGGCTTCGTCGACGACGTGCTCGCCCGCGCCGGACTGTCGCGGCGTGTGGCGCTCACGGTGCCCAACTTCATGTTCGCCCTGGCCGTGATCGCCGAGACCGACCTCGTCTGCGCCTTGCCCGCGCGCTTTGCTGCGGCATACGCCGACCGGTTCGGCATCGTGGTCGTGGAGCCGCCCACGCCGCTCGGTCATTTCCGCCTCACCATGGTCACGCCCGAGGTGGCGATGATGGATGCGGGCATCGCCTGGTTCGTGAGCCGGCTGCAGGCGTCGGCGGCACCGGCCGCATCCCGGCGCCCACGTTGAGCCCGGGCGGGCCCGCTGCCCGCATCACGTCGGAAAAGTGCAAGACGCGACGAGCGTCGCTTCGAAGAATTGCGCCTGCGCTCCGCAGGCCGTGTGAAGCGCCGCCCGGCCGTCCCGGCGGCGATGGCGGCCGAAGGCCTGCTGCACTGACGGCGCCGAGGCGCCACCCGATCGACCCCACCACTCTCATCATGATTTCCAGAACACTGATCAAGCTCTCCGTCGTCTACTTCCTCGTGGCCATCGTGCTCGGCAACTACATGGGCATGCAGCAGGACTTCCGGCTCAAGCACGTGCATGTGCACATCGCCCTGCTGGGCTGGCTCTCGCTGGCCATGATCGGCGTGCTCTACCGCGTCTATCCCGAGCTCGAGGAGGGTTGGCTGCCGCGTGCGCACCTCTGGCTGCACAACGTGGGGCTCGTCGTCTTCATGGGCGGCTTCACCGGCTACGTGCTGCAAGGCAAGCAGTTCGTCCCGGCACTGGGCACCGGCGCGACGGTCGCCTCGCTCGGCATCGTGCTCTTCGCCTTCAACGTGCTGCTGCGCATGCGCCCGTTTCCCAAGCCGCTGCCGAACGCCAGTGCGTCGCCCCTGCATTCCTTCCAGCAAACCGCTCCCCGCTGACATGAAAACCGTCCTCAAGCACATCTTCCGCCTCAAGCGCGACTACGCCACGCTGCCGTTCTTCGACTACCTGCGCAACGAGTCCTTCACGCCGCTGGAGCGACTGAGCTTCTTCCCCTGCATGGCGCCGTTCATCATGAGCTTCGGCGATCTGAACCGCCACGTGCTGCGCGTGGAGCCGACCGCCGACCCGCACCTGGCGATGATCAACGCGCACACCTACGAAGATGACCACCATTGGCCGTGGTACCTGGAAGACTGGAACAAGCTAGGCCACAACCGCACCGGCTGGCGCCCGGTGGACACGATCCGCTTCCTCTACAGCGACGCCACCATCCGGAGTCGCCTGCTCTCGCACCGCCTGGCCCACCTCATCTGGAGCGCCAAGCCGGTGGTCCGCCTGGCCATCATCGAGGCGATCGAAGAGACCGGGAACGTGCTCTTCGCCCTGACGACGAAGCTGGCGCAGCGGATCCGGCAAGACACCGGCGTGGAGCTGCGCTACTGCGGTGACTTCCACTTCGCGCTCGAATCGGGGCATGCGATGAACAACGACCACGCCGAACTCGCCACGATCGAGCTGAGCGCGGAAGACGTGGCCCAGGCGATTGCATGTGCCGACAAGGTCTTCGCCTGGTTCAGCGAGTGGACACAGGAGCTTCTCTCCTACGCACTGGCCGAGAACGCTCAGGCGCTCGCGGCCTGAGCTCGGAGGTCTCATGCCGTTCACCATGAAATCCGCTGCTCGAACGGGCCTGCTGCTCAACGGCGCTTCCGAGTCCAGAGGACGCCGGTTCTTCCCGTGGAGGAAATGGCTGCTGGCGAAACTCGAGCACGCGGCCCGGGCGGTGCTCGCCAGTGGCGACGCGCGTCGCGACGACTTCCTCTCCGCGTCCGTGGACATGAGGGACTACGAAGCCCGGCTCAAGCGTTGGGACGACGGGTACATCGGCCGGGCTCGTTGGTTCTCGAACCACGGCTAGGGAGGCCGCTTCGGTCGCCAGGCCAGCGCTACGCCTCCAGGAGCGCGGCCGTCACGTGATCGATCAAGGCCCGGGTGCGGCGCGGGAGCCTCTTGCGGCTCGGGTAGTAGAGGTAGAAACCGAGGCGGGTGCTGGCCAGCTCTGCGAACAGGGGGACGAGCCGGCCTTCCTGCAGGTCCGCACCGGCATTGATGCTGTCGATTTGCCCGATCGCCGCACCGGTGCGCACGAGGCTCAGTTCGACCTCGGGGTCGTTGACCACGAAGAAGGGCTCGACCTCGAGCGTGCGCAGTTGTCCGCCCGCCTCGAACTCCCACGGCAGCAGGCGCCCCGATTCGCTGTGGCGAAAGCCGGTGCACCGGTGGTGGCGCAGATCGTCGGGCGACGATGGGGTGCCGTGCCGCGCCAGGTAGGCGGGGGCCGCGCAGACGAGCTGCCGCACGGTGAAGAGGCGGCGGGCGACCAGCTCGCCCTGCGGTTGCAGGCCGGAGCGGAAGCCGAGGTCGACCTGTTCCATCACGATGTCGGTGAAGCTGTTGGCCGCGAGGTATTCGATGGTGACGTCGGGATGCGCTTCGCAGAAGCGGGCGAGCGGCTCGGCCAGCACGTGCCGGGCCGACGGCGCCGCGCTGATGCGCACGACGCCGGAAACCCGTTCGGCAGAGGCTTTCACACGGCGCAGCGCCTGGGTCAGGTCGTCGAGTGGGGCCCCGGTCGAGCGGCGCAAGGCTTCGCCCTCCTGCGTGAGGCTGCTGCGCCGCGTGGTGCGCAACAGCAGGCGCACGCCCAGGTGCTGCTCCAGCTGGGCGATGCTCTTGCTCACCGCCTGCGGCGTGAGGCCTTCGCTCGCCGCCACCTGGCGGAAGCTGCCGGACTGGGCGACCTTGTGAAAGAGGCGCAGGGCGCGGAGTTCATCCATGACGTGCAGACGCTGAGAGGGTGCAATGTGCCCGGGCCGCGGGCGTCGTATTGTCAACCTTCGGTTGCCATTCCATCAGCGGCCGCGCGGCTACCCACGGCGGGCCGGCCTTCCTAGAGTGGCGCCATGATCCATCTCTACGACACCCACCTGCTTCTGGCGATGCTGCACCACGCGCGCACCCTTTCCTCGCGCGAGGCGGCAGGCAGCGCCGATTCCTCACTGCCATCAGCGTGCGCGCACCCGGCGCCAGACGCGCGGAAGGCGCACGACGCCCCGGCCGTGCGAGGCCCGGCGCACGCGTCACCAGCCGTCAGGAGGTACGCAGGTTGCCGCACCCCGTGATCCAGCGAGCCCGTCGCGCCATCACAGGAGATCACGCCATGGACACCCGTCTTCGCCACCGTCGCCTCCAGGTCGGCCAGGTCGACACCTTCTATCGGGAGGCCGGCGCGCCCGACGCGCCGGTCGTGTTGCTGCCGCATGGCTACCCTTGCTCGTCGTACGAGTTTCGCAATCTGCTCCCGCGATTGGCCGACCGGTGGCGGCTGATCGCGCCCGACCTGCCCGGTGCGGGCTACAGCGCCACGCCCGAAGACTTCGACTACAGCTTCGATGGCTACGCGGCCTTCCTCGATCGCTTCGCGCAGGCGCTGCAACTCGAGCGCTACGTGCTGTACCTGCACGACTTCGGCTCGCCCATCGGCGCGCGGCTGGCGATCCGGGCGCCGGAACGGGTCGTGGGACTGATCATCCAGAACGGCGACGTGCCCTACGAAGACGCGCTCGGCCCGGCCTACGCCGAGATCGAGAAGACCTGGGCGCTGCCCGACGCCCAGATGCGCGCGGAACTGGCCAAGGTCGTCAACGCCGAGGCCTTCAAGGAGGAATTCCTGAACACCGTGAGGCCGGAACTCGCCGACCTGATCCCGCCCGACCTGTGGACGCTGCATGCCTCGCTGCTGACGCCCAGGCGCAAGGACATCGCCGTCGGCCTCATCGCGGGCCTGCGGGAAAACCGGGCCTGGTTCCCCGAGCACCGCCGCTACCTGCGCGAGCACCGGCCGCCGACCTTGATCGTGTGGGGCCCGCAGGACCGCTACATGCCCGAGGCCTCGGCACGCGCCTACCTGCGCGACCTGCCGCAGGCGGAACTGCACCTGCTCGATGGCGGGCATTGGTTGCTCGAAACCAACCTCGACGAGGTCGTGACGCTGACGCGCGACTTCCTTCAGCGCATTCACCCGCCGGCCGGCTGAGCCGGTCGGCGCGCCTCAGGCCGGCGAGAACCTCACCACGTACTGCAGCGGCAAGGCATCGGCCACCGCCTGGTCGGGCGACTGCCCCGCCACCTGCGCCATCGCGCGGATGACCGGCAGCACGGCCTCGCGGCCTGGCTCGTTGAAGATGCGCGGCACGCCGGCTTCCATCTTGTAGCCGGCGTTGATGAACATCTCGAGCAGCGTCTGGCGGGTGAACCAGCGCAGGTGGGTGCGGTCCATCAGGCCGCCGTCGGTGTAGCGGAAGTCGCCGATGGCAAGCTTGGCCTGCAGGCTCCAGTGCTGGGCGTTGGGGACGCTTGCCACCACGCAGCCGCCGGGCGGCAGCACCTTGCGGATGCGGGCGAGCAGGCGCCACGGGTCGCGCAGGTGCTCCAGCACGTCGCCGAAGACCCAGCAGTCGCGGCTTGCGAGTTCACCCAGTTCCTTGTCGCTCATGCCTTCGACGTCGAGCGCCATCACCTGCGTGCAGTGGCGGCGTGCCACCTCGGCGGCCTTGGGGTCGAACTCGATGCCCCAGTAGTCGGTCTTGCCGTGCTGGGCCTGGTAGGCCGCGGCGAGCACGCCGGTGCTGCAGCCCACTTCGAGCACCTTGGCGCCCGCGGGCATGAGCCTCAGCAGGTCGGGGTTGTACGAGCCGGCGCGGGCAGCCATGTCGGCGGCCTCACGCTTGCGCTTCTCGGCCATCTCGGCCATCCACTCGTCGAGGTTGTAGCTGCCGGTCGCGGTGCTGGTGCCCTTGCCGATGTGGTCGATGTAGACCTTCTTGGTGCCCATGAGCACGTCGTTGGCGCACCAGGGCAGGTTCTTCAGGAGACCGGACTTGCCCGCATCGTGCAGCGCGAGCATGGGCGCCACCATGGGCGCGCCGTGCTTGATGGGCATGGGCCATTCACGCATCACTTCCACGTTGCACAGCATGCAGGGCGGATGCAGGTAGGCCACGGCACCGTAGGCGTAGTCGATGTCGAAGCCGTCGCGGTTGACGTACGCCACGCCGCCGGCACCGTAGTCGCCAGGTTGCAGCGCGGCCATCAACTCTTCGATGAAGCCTTCGCGGATGACCAGCACGTCGGTGTCCATGAAGAGCACCGGGCCCGAGAGGTTCAGGTTCTGGATCGCCCAGGCCATGCCGGGGCCGTGGTGGATGTTGTATTCCATCGCGTGCAGCTGCACGCCGTCAAAGCCGGCCACCACCTCGCGGATCTTCGCGAGCGGCGCGGCCTCGGAGCCGTCGACGATGTGGATGGGGTTGCGCGGGTAGAACTTGCGGAACGAGCTCAAGAGGCCCAGCAGCAGCTCCGGCGAGTTGTACGAGACGGCGACGACGGGGATGTCATGCGGGTTCATGCAGCCAAATCCTGGGTTGCTTGCTGGTTTGCTTGCGTGGACGATTCTTCGGGTGCACCCGGCACGCGGCCGACGATGCGCGCCGGGTTGCCGGCCACCACGCTGTGGTCGGGTGCGACGAAGTTGGAGGTGACCACCGCGCCGGCCGAGACGATGCAGCCGCGGCCGATGCGCACGCCCTTGAGGATCGTCACGCGCGAGCCGATGAAGACGTCGTCGCCGATCACGACCGGGCGGGGGTTGTCATCGGGCTTGGCGCGGTTGGGCACGTCGAGCTGGTGCGAGTTGCTGTCGGCCACGTGCAGCTCGGGGCCGACGAGCACACGCTCGCCGAAGGTCACGCTCGCGCCTTCGGAGAGGATGAACGCGCGGTTGTTGAACACGGTGCCGGCGCCGATCCGGATCAGCGAATCCGGCGTGCGCGACTCGACGTAGCTGCAGCCATGGTGGCCCGGCGAACGGGGCACGCCGAACACGGCCGTGTTGGCAAGCACGATGCGGCCGTGGCCCTTGAACTGCGTGGGCGTGAGCAGGTTGATGCTCTTGCGGCCCTCGCCCACCACCTCGATGCGCTTGCGGTCCGAGATGTGGAAGAAATACTGGATGAGGAAACCGCGCACCATCGACTCGAGGTCGGGTGGGCTGATCTGGTGCATCCTCGCCGCGAGGCGTTCGAAGAGCTTCTTCATGCGGGTCAGAAGTCGTGCGTGCGCAGGAAGGCCTTCCACAGCTCGCGGAAGCTGGCCTCGGCGAGCGCATCGCCTTGCGCGAGCGCGGGCATCAGCGCGATGAACGGCTTCATGTCGTCCTGGCTGCCGTAGTACTGCGCGAGCACGGGGCCCAGGCGGCCATAGGCAGCGCGGGCCTGCTCGGGCGTGTAGCGGCCGATCTCGGTGCCGCCCATCACGAGCGCCACGTAGCCGAGGAAGGCGCTCTTCATGTAGGGGCCGAAGAACTTCGACGAGTTGCCCGCCGGCCCGGTACGGAAATAGCCCAGGTGCTCGTGCACGTAGCCCACCGGCCCGACCAGGCTCGCGGCCATGAAGGCGCCCAGGTCCCACAGGCCCGCGTACGACACGCTGCCGAAGCGCGGGTCGAGCAGCGCGGGCGCGGTGTCGGCATGGAAGACGGCGTTGGAGAACTCGCCCAGCCAGTTCTTGCCCTCGATGGCGGTGGTGGCAAACACCACGCCTGCATCGAGCGTGAGCAGGCGGTTGGAGTGGCGCGCCACCGCGGGCGGCAGCGGCAGGTCGCTCTTGAGCGGGCGGCCCTGTTCGTCGGCCGACCAGCGCCGGCTCACCGAGCAGCTCAGCTTCAGGGACGCGTGCGCGACGAGGTGGCGCTCGTAGAACTCGGGGTAGATGACGTCGTCGTCGAGCAGGATGTGCAGCAGCTCGCTGCGGTGGTCCCACACGCGCAGCAGGTGCAGCATGTTGGCGTAACCGCCGCCCTTGCGCGGGCCTTCGACGCACTCGATGTCGAGCCCCGCGCGCAGCGGTGCGAGTTCGTCGCCGAACAGCGTGGCGCGGTAGATGCCGCCCGGGCTGTCGTCGGAGAAGATGATCTTGCCGGCCTTGTGCGACTGCGAGCGCAGGCACTGCAGCAGCTCAGGCAGGTAGGCCTGCTTGTAGGCCGGGATGAGTGTGGTGATCTGCATGGCAGCCCTGTTCAGGCGGCGAGCTTGTGCAGGCGCTGCGCGACCTCGCGCACGGCCGCGATCACCTGCTCGGTCTGCGCGTCGGTCTGCGTCGGGCCCATGGGCAGGCTCAGCACCTGTGCGTGCATGGCTTCCGAGATCGGCAGGCTGCCGACCTTCATGCCCAGCGAGGCATAGGCGGGCTGCAGGTGCGGCGCCACCGGGTAGTGGATCATCGTGTGCACGCCGAGCGCGGCCAGGCCCTGGGCCAGATCGTCGCGCTTGGGGTGGCGCACCACGAAGAGGTGCCACACCGGCTCGTGGCCCGGCGGCACGAAGGGCAGCGCGAGGCCAAGGCCCGCGAGGCCACGCAGGTAGGCCTGCGCGATCTCGGCGCGGCGTTCGTTCTGGCCCTGCAAGGCAGGCAGCTTGGCGCGCAGCAGTGCGGCCTGCAGCTCGTCGAGGCGCGAGTTGTAGCCGACGACTTCGTTGTGGTACTTCACACGCGAGACGTAGTTGCGCAGCACGCGCAGGCGCTCGGCGATCTGCGGGTCGTTCGACGTCACGGCACCACCGTCGCCCAACGCGCCGAGGTTCTTGCCGGGGTAGAAGCTCCAGGCCACCGCATCGCCATGCGCACCCACGCGCTGGCCCTGGACCCGTGCACCGTGCGCCTGGGCGCCGTCTTCGAGCACCCGCAGGCCGTGTTGGCGCGCGATGGCGAGGATGGGCGCCATCTCGGCCGCCTGGCCGTACAGGTGCACCGGGAGAATGACCTTGGTCTTCGGCGTGATCGCCGCTTCGATGCGCGCGGGGTCGAGGTTGAAGGTGAGCGCGTCGGGCTCCACCGGCACCGGCACGGCGCCGATGTGGCTCACGGCCAGCCAGGTGGCGATGTAGGTGTTCGACGGCACGATGACCTCGTCGCCCTCTTCCACGCCCATCGCGCGCAGCGCGAGCGTGAGCGCATCCAGGCCGTTGGCCACGCCGATGCAATGCTCGGCCTGGCACCAGGCGGCGTATTCGGCTTCGAACTTCGCCACTTCCTGGCCGAGGATGTACCAGCCCGAATCGAGCACGCGGTCGAACGCGGCGCGCAGCTCTTCGCGCTGCGTCATCTGGATGGCCTTGAGGTCGAGGAAGGGAACGCTCGGGTGGGTCATGGTGTGGCTCAGGTGCTCGACTCGGGTTTCTGGGCGAGGTAGACGTTGCGCGCGTAGTCGCCGCGCACCACCGAATGGGGCGGCACGTCTTTCGCGACCACCGCGCCGGCGCCCACCATGGCGCCTTCGCCGATGGTGATGCCGGGCAGGATCACCGCGCCCGCGCCGATCGAGGCACCCTTGCCGACCACCGTGCGGTCGAAGGCCTCCGGGTACTGCTTGCTGCGCGGGTAGCGGTCGTTGGAGAAGGTGACGTTGGGGCCGACGAAGACCTTGTCTTCGAGGGTGATGCCGTCCCAGAGGTAGTTGCCGCACTTCACGGTCACGTCGTCGCCGATGACGACGTCGTTCTCGACGAAGCAGTGGCTGTTGATGTTGCAGTTGGCGCCGATGCGCGCGCCGGCCAGCACGACCGTGAACTGCCACACCTTGGAGCCGGCGCCGATGGCCGTGCTCTGGCAATCGGCCAGGCGGTGGATGAAAGGCTCGGCTGAAGACGACGAGGGGCTGCTCATGCCCCTCAGTACACCGCAGGTGAGTGGGCGCTGATGGCCGGAAAGCGAGGGGATTTGCCCCCCACTTCCGGGCTCGTCAGGCCGTGGCCCGGCCGCTGATGCGGATGAAGGCGGCGTAGTCGCGGATGTAGTCCGCGTTGTCGTAGTAGTCGGATGCGAAGACCAGCAGCATTGCGTCGGCCGAGTACTTGTACTGCACGCCCCAGGTCATGGGCGGCAGGTAGATGCCGCGGTCGGGCGAGTCGAGCAGCACCTCGACCTTGTGCTCGCCGTCGTCGGCCATCACCGCGCAGCTGCCGCGCACGCAGATCAGGAACTGGTGGCACTGGTGGTGTGCATGCTCGCCGCGGATCTCGCGGCTGGGCACGCCGAACACCATGAAGTAGCGCTTGGGCGTGAACGGCACCTGGCGGTCGAACTCGCCCACCGTGAGGCTGCCGCGCAGGTCGGGGATCACCGGGAAGTGGTGCACCGTGACGCCCTTCACGGCCGTCGCCTCGACGCGGGCGCCGCCGCGCGGGCCGGCGTGCTGGGGCGCCGTGCCGGGGCCGGGGGCCGCGTCCACGTAGCCGATGATGTTGGCCGGGTTGCCTTCGACGATGGCACCGGGCGGCACCGAGCGGGCCACCACGGCACCGGGGCGCACGATGGCCTTGGCGCCGATGGTCACGCCGGCGAGGATGCTGGTGTTGGCGCCGATCCAGGCGCCGGCTTTCACGACGGCCGGGAGCTGCGTGCTGCCGGCGGCGCCGGGGGCGCTCGCAAAGGCGGCATGGGCACCGATGTGCACGCCGTCCTCGACCACCGTGCCGCGGCACAGGTGCGCGCCGCTCTCGATGGTGCAACCCTCACCGATGACGACCTGCGCATCGACGAAGACGTGCGGGCCGAGCGTGCTGCCCTGCCCGATGCGCGCGCTTTCGTCGACCACGGCGAAGCGGTCCTGGCGGGCGCGCAAGGCGGTGGCGGCCAGCGATTCGCGCTCGGCATCGGTCATCAGGCCCATGGGCGTTCGTCCTCGTGTCAGGTATTCGGTGGCACGTTCACTTGAGCTGGGCGCGCACGCCCAGGCCCAGCGACCACAGCAGCGCGTTGGACTGCTGGCCGTCGTACAGCGCGTTGACGTATTGCACGCGCAGGTTGTAGTGCTCGCCCTCCGACGACATCACGTCGAAGAGCGACCGGCGACCGAGCTGCTGCCACTGCTGCAGCGTGAAGTTGCGCACGCGGTCGCTGTCGCGCAGCACCTCCACCACCTGGCGGGCGCGGTCGAAGGCCGACATGGCCTGGTCGTGCACCTCGGTCATGCGGAACCTGCGGGCCTGCAGGGCGTCTTCGCGCTGCAGGCGGGCGGCCTCGGCGCGCTTCTGCGAGGAGTCGATCGCATGGCCCACCGGTGCGTTGACGAGCGGAATGTTCACGTTGACGCCGGCCGACCACTGCGTGCCGTAGCCGGAGCCGCGGATGGTGGTGCCGCTGACGACAGCGTTGACCTGCGGCCAGCGTTGCGCCTTCACCGACTCGGCGTAGTGCTTGGCGGCCTGCGCCTGGGCGGCGAGCTGCGAGATGTCGGCCGCGGCATCGGCCTGGGCCAGCACGTCGGGCAGCGCCGGCACGTTGAGCAGCAGCGACGACATGCCCTGGGTGGGCGGCAGCGTGTCGCCCACGAAACGGCGCAGGCGCGTCTCGATCTGGCGCACGGTGGCCTGCGTCTGCGAGAACGACAGTTCGGCCTGCTTCTGGTTCTTCTGGGCTTGCACCAGCTCGCTGGTGCGGCCGCGGTCGGCGCGCACGATGGTCTGCAGGGCCTCGACCAGGCAGCTCATCTTGCGGGCGTATTGCTGGTAGACCTGCGCCTGCAGGTTGTAGCGGCTGCGCTCGATGGCGAGCGAGACGGTCTGCAGCGCCACCTGCTCCTGCGCGTTGATCTCGCCGAGGCGGGCGGCTTCGGCCAGGCTCTTGCGCCAGTCGGTCAGGTCGGTGATGCGGCCGCCATCGAAGATGGGCACGCTCACGCTGAGCGTGGCGCGGCCTTGCTTGCCGTTTTCCTCTTCCACGCCGCCGACCTCGGTGCGCACGGCACCGACGGTGCCGCCCAGGTTGACCAGCGGGAAG
>DASWSY010000114.1:0-3055 GCA_036402415.1 Rhizobacter sp.
ACCGTCTTGTCGAGCTCGGTGTCTTCGCCGCTCACCACGAGCGCGATGTCCTTGCCCAGCTCGCGCGACACGTCGTGCACCACGCGCTGGAAGCGGCTGAAGGTGCCGCCGATCTTGACCATGCGTAGCTGCAGCGCGCTGTCGCGCACTTCTTCCACCAGGTTCGACAGCACCGAGTGCGATTCCTGCAGCTCCACGTTGCGCGTGGCGCGGGCGATGAGGTTGGCACCGGCCGAGGCGATGATGAGTTCGCCCACGAGGTTGATCAGGCGGTCGAGCTTGTCGGCGTCGATGCGGATCGACTGGCCTTCCTGGGCCTTGGTATCGCGGGCGCGCTTCTGCTTGTCGAGCGCGGCCTCCACCACGGTGGCGGGGGCACTGCCCTGCTGCACCAGCACGTCGCCGAGCAGCGGCGCGGGGGCCGCCGGCTCCACCGCGGCGGCGGTGCGCGCATCGGCCTGGCTCTGCAGCGCAGCCTCGAGTTCGTGGGCGGTCACGGTGCCGGCACGCACCAGCATCTCGCCCAGGCGCTCGCCCTCGTCGGGCATCTGCCTGAGCACCGCGATGTAGTCCTCGATGCGGCTGCACGGTGGCACGATGACGAGCTTGCAGTCGTCGAGCACGAAGTCGAAGACGCTTTCGATCTTCGCCTTGTCGGCCTGGCTGCGCAGCGCGATCTCGAAGCCGAGGTAGCAGGACTCCGGGTCCATTTCGTCGGCCGCGGGCAAGGCGTTGGGCAGCGTGACGATGCCGACGATGGTGCCCAGCGTGCCCAGGTAGCGCAGGAAGGACAGCGGGTCCATGCCGTTGCGCAGCACGTCGGGGCCGAAGCGCAGCGAGATGTGCCAGGCGTCGTCGCCCGAGCCTTCATGTTTGGCCGGAGCGATGCGCTCGACCGATGCCACCGCCTCGACGAGCTCATGCTTGGGTGCGAGGTGGGTGCGAAGCTGCGCCAGCAGCGGCTCGCCGCGGGCAATGAGCCCGGCATCGGGGTTGGCGGGGTCGGCTTCGGCAGCGTCGACGAGCGCGCGCAGGTGGTCGGCGCACTGCAGCAGCAACGACACCAGCGCATCGTCCACCGCCACACGCCCGTCGCGCACCTCGTCGAGCACGCTCTCGGCCACGTGGGTGAAGGCGACCAGCGGGTCGAGGCCGAAGAGGCCGGCCGAGCCCTTGATGGTGTGGGCCGCGCGGAAGATCGCGTTGACGGTTTCGTGGTGGTCGTCGCTCTGGCGGATGCCCAGCAGCGCGGCCTCCATGTCGTCGAGCAGCTCCCGGCTTTCTGCAAAGAAGGTCTGCAGGGCCTGGTCCATGTCCATGTTGTTCTCTCCCTCGGGATGTCAGGCCGCCACGACCAGGGGGTCGCCGAAGTGGGCGACCAGGTCGAGGAGCTGCAGCACGTCGACGACGACGGCGCTGTGGCGCACGAGGCGCAGTTCATGGCCGCGCTCGGTGGCGCAGCGCTTGGCGAGCAGCAGGAGTTGCACGCCGGCGGTGTCGAACTCGGTGACGCCGGACAGGTCGATCTCCAGCACCGGCGACGACTCGACCGCCTGCAGGATCAAGGGCTTGAGTTCCGCGGCGCGGTAGATGCTGAGTTCGCCATCGACGCGCAGGGACGACGCCGCCTCGGGCGCCTTCTTCGTGGATGCCATGGTGCCCCCGCGATCAAGGCAGCACGAGCTTCTGCACCACGTCCAGCAACTGGTCGGGGCGGAAGGGCTTCACGATCCAGGCCTTGGCGCCGGCCATCTGGCCTTCCTTCTTCTTGGCCTCTTGCGACTCGGTGGTCAGCATCACGATCGGGGTGAACTTGTAGGCCGGCATGGCCTTCACCGCCTTCACGAGGCTGATGCCGTCCATGTTGGGCATGTTCACGTCGCTGATGATGAGGTGGACCTTCTGCCCGGTGAGCTTGGCAAGCGCATCCTTGCCGTCGCTGCCCTCGATCACGTCGTAGCCTTTCTGCTTCAACGCGATGCTCACCACCTGTCGAACCGACGCGGAGTCGTCGACGATCAGAATGCTCTTGCCCATGAATGAATGCTCCCTGTCGGTCTGATTGAACTGTCGGAAGAACGGTCAGAAGAAGGTGACTTCCTCGTTCTTCGGGCCGCTGGCGGCCGCGCCGCTGCCGTGCGTCTCGCGCTCCTCGGCCATGGCGTAGGTGCTTTCGAGTTCGGCCAGCATCGTGGCCACGTCGAGTGCGGCCAGGCGGCCGGTGCGCTGGTAGTCGTGGCCCTGGCGCTCGAGCTCGGGAGCGAGGCCCTCCATGCTCTGGCGCACGTGCGCCATCACCTGGCTCACGCGGTCCTGGAATTGAAGCTGCACCAGTGCCTCGCCCACCTCGGCCTGGATGCCCAGGCTCTCGCGCTTGAGCACGTCGGCCGATTCGGCGAGCGCCGCGGTCACGTTGCGGAAGCCGTCGAGCACGCCGTGGATCGACGACTCGCAGCCGTTGATCGATGCCGCCTCGCGCTGGGCCGAGGCCTGCGCACTGGCATGGGCCTGGCCGATCGCCTGGGCCACCACGCCGACCTTCTCGGCCATGCGCCGGCCGGTCTCGCCCGACATCGCCGAGAGCTTGCGCACTTCCTGCGCGAGCACCGAGAAACTGCGACCGCTCTCGCCGGCATGCGCGGCCTCGATGGCGGCGTTGATGGCGAGCAGGTTGGTCTGCGACGCGATGCTGGCCACTTCGGCCGCCATCTGGCGCAGCTCTTCGATGAAGCGGCTGAGCGACTGCACGTCGGCGCGCATCGCATCGTTGCTGGAGGTCGCCTGGCGCAGCGTCTCCAGCACGGAGTTGAGGTCATGGCTGCTCTTGTTGAGCACCTCGCCCACGCCGGCGTCGCCGTGCTGCGAGCCGCCGGCCAGATCGGAAGCCTTCATCGCGCTGTCGAGCTTGTCGACGATGCCGGCGAAGCGCACGCTGAGCGAGGCGATCGCCGCTTCCATCTGCAGGCGCGAGCTCTCGACCTGGCCACGCCACACGGGCACGAGGTCGCGGCCCAGGTCGGCGCACGCAGCCACGTGCGCGGCCACTTCGGCCCGC
>DASWSY010000115.1:0-2663 GCA_036402415.1 Rhizobacter sp.
GGCGGCATCAAGGCGGTGGAAACCGCAGGCCGCAGCCCCGAGGCCTACATGCCGGCGCTCAAGGCCGCGGGCATCAAGGTGATCCACAAGTGCACCTCGGTGCGCCATGCCCTGAAGGCCGAGCGCATCGGCTGCGACGCGGTGAGCGTGGACGGCTTCGAATGCGGCGGCCACCCCGGCGAGGACGATGTGCCCAACATGATCCTGCTGCCGCGCGCCGCCGAAGAACTCAAGATTCCCTTCGTTGCCTCGGGCGGCATGGCCGATGGCCGCAGCCTGGTGGCTGCGCTCGCGCTGGGCGCGGACGGCATGAACATGGGGACGCGCTTCATTGCCACCAAAGAGGCGCCAGTGCACGAGAACGTCAAGCAGGCGATCGTCAATGCATCGGAACTGGATACGCGCCTCATCATGCGTTCGCTGCGCAACACCGAGCGCGTCATCAACAACGCCGGCGTCGAGCGGCTGCTGGAGATCGAGCGCGAAAAGGGCAACGCGCTGAAGATCGAAGACATCATCGACCAGGTCGCCGGCATCTACCCGAAGGTGATGACCGAAGGCCACATGGACGCCGGCGCCTGGAGCTGCGGCATGGTGGCCGGCTTGATCAACGACGTGCCCAGCTGCGCCGAGCTGATCGACCGCATCATGGCGCAGGCACGCGAACTCATCGCGCAGCGCCTGTCGGGCATGCTGGTCGCTTGAATCGAAGGCTTCGAGGGGGCTGACGGCCATCCGCAGGGCGCGGGGTCGGCTGCTTGCGTCGGCTCAATGCTGGCCCGCCGGCGCACGTGCGCCTATTCGAAAAGGCGGCGCGTTAGGCGATGTTGCGCGAAGAACCGGCAATTCTTTCGCCCAGTTTGAGCAAAATAACACGATAGTAGTACTTGACTTTGGCCAAGTAAATAAGACGAACGCTCAATATTTTCATGTGCACCTTTCACATATTGTCCGCTCCGGCCTGGTTGAGCGAGCACTACGCCAACCCGTAGCGACACACCCCGCCCGGTCCCGCAGCCGGCTTCCAGGGATGGATTGGAGGAGGAGGCCTGCGCACCTGCTTCGTACAGCACCTCATCGCGCTGCACGCCTTGGACAAGCCTGAACAAGGAGAATCAAAGTGGCCGACCTCATCACCGCAACCGGGGTGACCGTCACGCATGACGAGTCAGCGGGACTTCAGAACTTCAACGTGGTGGGCGTCCCCGGTGACGCCAACGACAACGACGTGGCCGCGGCGTCTCTGCCGTCGGCGTTCACAACGCGGCTGAGCGCGCTTCTGGGCGCCACCGCCGGCTCCGAAGTGCTGATCGGCGCTGCGCTGAGCGGCTACGACGCGACGCATCTCACCGGTCAGAACGTCGTCACCCTGACGCCCACGCCCGGCGGCACGATCACCGGGCTGGCATTCACGGATTCGTCAGGCGCCCCCCTCAACGGCGTGGACAGCGGCAAGCTCACGGCGGATGGCGACCACATCCTGCTGTACACCGACGGCACCAACAACAACATCCTGATCGGCCGCGCGGGCGGTCCGACCGGCGACATCGTGTTCGCCGCCTACATCGAGGAGACCCTCACTGGCGGAGCGATCACCGGCGGCAAGATCTGGGTGACGCAGTACGAGGCGATGGCGCACGGCGACCCCCTGGACGCCGACGACGCGCTCGACTTGACGGGCCTGGTCTTCGTCGGCACCAGCCAGGACTCGAACTTCAGCCTGGCGGGCGCGCCGTCCGGGCAGAACCTGTTCCTGATGTTCACGCAGGCCAACCCGACCGTCGTCAATGGCCGGATCACCGATGTGTCGATCATCGCCACGGGCAAGGACCCGGCCAACCAGTCCGGGGCCGATCCCAACAGCTCCGGTGACGACATCAACATCACGACCGGCGACACCATCAACACCAGCCAGGCGGGCGGGCCGACCACCTTCGGCACCAACAGCCAGATGATCACCGAGCAGGAGGGGATTCGCTTCACCTTCGTGACCGGCGCCCGGGCGGATGTCACCATTCCGAACCTGGACCAGAACGAGGCCGACCTGGAGTCGAACATCGACTTCACCGGCATGTTCGGCGCGAGGACCGCCGATTTCGACATCGTGCAGCTGCAAAGCGGCAAGAGTGCCCAGGTCAAGGTCAGCGCCTTCAGCACGGCGGTCGAGTCGGGCAACAGCTTCATCGACGGCTACGCCGGCGACGCGACGGTCGCGATCACGAGCGTGCGCGTGCTCAATGCCGCGAATCAGGTGGTCGAATCCTTCGCGAACGGCGCCGAGGGCGGGCTGAGTTCGAGCATTGCCATCAGCATCACCGGTGGCGTTGCGCTCATTACCGGCGTCACGGCCGGTCTGTCCATCGAGTACACGACGTCGGCGGACCACAACCGCGTGCTCATTGAGAACGGGGCGGCCCTCGACGCGTCCGGCAACACCCACGCGGACTTCGACATCGGCGGCTTCCGCTTGCTGCAGGTTTCCACGGCAACGGCAGAAGTCGGCTCGAAGATGATCCTCGAGGACGACGGGCTGGGCGTCGTGGTAGCCGACACGGCGGCTCCCGATGCGCTGACGGTGGACGAGACGGATCTGACCACCAACGCGTCGGCCAGCTTTGCCGACAACTTCACCAGCACGCCGAACTACGGTGCGGACGGTGCCG
>DASWSY010000116.1:0-2671 GCA_036402415.1 Rhizobacter sp.
CGAAGAGGTCCGCGGCCGACGAATCAAGAACGCGATCATCCAGGAAGGCCAGGGCGGCAGCACTGAAATCGTCGCCATGACCACCGACGAGCGCAAGGTCCGCACCACGGCCACCTACCTCGACAAGGGCCTGATCGGCGACCTGATCAACAACAACGTCAAGTTCGACGTCAAGCCGCGCGAAGAAGGTTCGCTGCTGATGACGCTCCTGGTCAGCTGGGGGCCGATGCTCCTCTTGATCGGGGTGTGGATCTACTTCATGCGGCAGATGCAGGGTGGCGGCAAGGGCGGTGCCTTCAGCTTTGGCAAGAGCAAGGCCCGCATGCTGGACGAGGCCAACAACTCCACCACCTTCGCAGACGTCGCCGGTTGCGACGAGGCCAAGGAAGAGGTGAAGGAACTGGTCGACTTCCTGAAAGACCCGCAGAAGTTCCAGAAGCTGGGCGGCCGCATTCCGCGCGGCGTGCTGCTGGTCGGCCCTCCCGGCACCGGCAAGACGCTGCTCGCCAAGGCCATCGCCGGTGAAGCCAAGGTGCCGTTCTTCAGCATCTCGGGCTCCGACTTCGTGGAAATGTTCGTCGGTGTCGGCGCCGCCCGCGTGCGCGACATGTTCGAGCAGGCCAAGAAGAGCGCGCCCTGCATCATCTTCGTCGACGAAATCGACGCCGTCGGCCGCCATCGTGGCGCGGGCCTCGGCGGCGGCAACGACGAGCGCGAGCAGACGCTGAACCAGATGCTCGTCGAGATGGACGGCTTCGAGACCAACCTCGGCGTGATCGTGATGGCGGCCACCAACCGGCCCGACATCCTCGACCCCGCGCTGCTGCGCCCGGGCCGCTTCGACCGCCAGGTCTACGTGACCCTGCCCGACGTGCGTGGCCGTGAGCAGATCCTCAACGTGCACATGCGCAAGGTGCCCGTCGGCCAGGACATCCGCGCCGACATCCTTGCCCGCGGCACGCCCGGCTTCAGCGGCGCCGACCTGGCCAACCTCGTCAACGAGGCGGCGCTCTTCGCGGCGCGCCGCAGCGGGCGTGTGGTCGAGATGGTCGACTTCGAGAAGGCCAAGGACAAGATCATGATGGGCCCCGAGCGCAAGTCCATGGTCATGCCCGAGGAAGAGCGCCGCAACACCGCCTACCACGAGGCCGGCCATGCGTTGGTGGCGCGTCTCATGCCCAAGACCGACCCGGTGCACAAGGTCACCGTGATCCCCCGCGGCCGTGCACTGGGCGTCACGATGCAGTTGCCCGAAGGCGATCGCTACAGCATGGACAAGGAGCGCATGCTCTCGACCATCAGCGTGCTCTTCGGCGGCCGCATCGCGGAAGAGGTGTTCATGAACCAGATGACCACCGGCGCCAGCAACGACTTCGAGCGTGCGACCCAGATCGCCCGCGACATGGTCACGCGCTACGGCATGAGCCAGGCGATGGGCCCGATGGTCTATGCCGAGAACGAGGGCGAGGTCTTCCTCGGCCGCTCGGTCACCAAGACGACCAACGTCTCGGAAGAAACCATGCAGAAGGTCGACGCCGAGGTGCGCCGCATCATCGACGAGCAGTACGCGGCGGCTCGCAAGCTCATCGAGAACAACCAGGACAAGATGCACGTGATGGCGAAGGCCTTGCTCGAATGGGAAACCATCGACGCCGAGCAGATCGACGACATCATGAACGGTCGTCCGCCGCGTCCGCCCAAGGACTGGACCGCCACGTCGAGCAAGTCGGGCGGCAGCACGCCGCCGGTCAACCCCGACAGCGCACCGGCCGCGGCCTGAGCGTCTCACCGAGGCAATTCACACAACGGGGCTGCGGCCCCGTTTTCATTGGCGATGCAGAACAGCTTCTGGCAGACCACCCGTTTCCGCATCGACCTCGGGCGCCCCAAGGTCATGGGCATCGTCAACCTCACGCCCGATTCGTTCTCGGACGGCGGGCGGCACGCGACCAGCGCAGCCGCCGTCAGGCATTGCGAGCAGTTGGTGGCCGAAGGGGCCGACCTGCTCGACCTGGGGGCCGAGTCCAGCCGGCCGGGGGCCGACCCGCTGCCGCTCGAAGAGGAGCAGTCGCGCCTGCTGCCGGTCTTGCGCGAGGCGCTGAAGCTCGGCGTGCCGATATCGGTCGATACCTACAAGCCCGAGACCATGCGTGCCGCGCTTGACCTCGGTGCCGACATCGTCAACGACATCTATGCCTTGCGCTGGCCCGGCGCGCTGGAGGCGATCGGCGCACACCCGACCTGCGGCGTGTGTCTGATGCACATGCAGGGCGAGCCTGCGTCGATGCAGAAGCAGCCCCTGTACGGCGACGTGCTGGAGGAGGTGAGTCGATTCCTCACGGAACGGGCCGCCACCCTGCAGCGCGCCGGGGTGCAGCCCGATCGCATCGTGCTCGACCCCGGCATCGGCTTCGGCAAGACGGTCGAGCACAACGTCGCGCTGCTGGCGCGCCAGGCTGAACTGCTTCGGCTGGGCCATCCGCTGCTGATCGGCTGGTCGCGCAAGAGCAGCCTCGGTGCTCTGACCGGCCGCCCGGTCGAGCAGCGTCAGGCCGCGAGCATCGCCGCGGCCATGGCCGCCGCGCAGCGCGGGGCGCGGGTGCTGCGCGTACACGATGTCGCCGGCACGGTCGACGCCCTCAAGGTGGGGGAAGCCGCGGGCCTGCTCCCC
>DASWSY010000117.1:0-3513 GCA_036402415.1 Rhizobacter sp.
GTCGCGCAGCTGAACACGCTCATGCCGACCATCATCGCCACCTACCCGAGCGCCGCCGTGCTGCTGGCCGAGGAGCGGCAGGCCGGGCGGCTGGCCGTGCGGCCGAACGAGGTGTGGACCGGTGGCGAGTCGCTCACGCCGGCAATGCGCCGGCACGTCGAGCAGGTGTTCGGCTGCAGCGTCGTCGACAACTACGGCGCCTCGGAGTTCCTCGCCCTGGCTTCGCCATGCCGCTGCGGGCACCTGCACCTGAACAGCGACTGGGCCCTTCTCGAATCGGTCGACGCCAGCGGACGCCGCGTGCCCGACGGGCAACTCGGCGCCACCGCGCTGCTCACCAACCTGGCCAACCCGGTGCAGCCGCTGATCCGCTACGACCTCGGCGACCGCATCGCCGTGCGGCCCGGGCGCTGCGCGTGCGGCTCGCCGTTCCCCGCCATCGAGGTGCACGGGCGCCACGACGACACCCTGCACCTGCGCGTGGGCGGCAGGACCGTCGGCCTCATGCCGCTGGCGCTGTGCACCGTGCTCGAAGAGGAGGCGGGGCTGTTCGACTTCCAGGTGGTGCAGCGCGGGCCCGCGTCGCTCGAGATCCTGATCGGCGTGGGCGTGGCGCCACCGCGCGCCGTGTGCGAGCGGGCGCTGCAGGCGGTTGGCGCCTACCTCGCCCGCCTCGGAGCCGGGCGCGTGCGCCTGTCGTGCCATCGTGCGCGCGAAACCCCGCGCGGCCCGGGTGGCAAGGTGCAGCGCGTGGTGTCGCTCAAGGAGGGCTGAGGTGGGGTCGTGGATGGACGATGGCCGCCTGATCGGCCTGATGGTCGCGCTCGGCGGCGGCCTGTTGATCGGGCTGGAGCGCGAGCGCCGCAAGGACCACGGCCCCGATCGCCGCGCCCCGGGGGTGCGCAGCTTCACGCTCGCGGCCTCGGGGGGCGCGCTCGCGCAGTGGCTGTCGCCGCACCTGGTGTGGATCGGCGCGGCGCTGGTGGCCACGCTCGCGGCGCTGAGTTACCTCGGCAGCCGCACGCGCGACCCGGGTCTCACGACCGAGATCGCGCTCTTCATCACCTACCTGGTCGGCGTGGCCACGGTCATCGCGCCGGCGCTGGGCGCGGCCTGCGCCGTGGCGCTCGCCGCCGTGCTCGCGGCGCGCAGCCCGCTGCACCGCTTTGCCACCCAGGTGCTGAGCGAACGGGAGCTGCACGACGGCCTGCTGCTGCTCGGCTTCGGCCTGATCGTGATGCCGCTCGTGCCGCACGAGCCGCTGGCCTGGCTGGGCGGCATGAGCCTGCGGCCGCTGGCCGCGCTGGTGTGGCTGCTCCTGCTGATGCAGGGCATGGCGCACGTCGCCCTGCGCGTGCTGGGGCCGCGCCTGGGCCTCGCGGCCGCGGGGTTCCTGATGGGGTTTGCGTCGAGCAGTGCCACGGTGGCGGCCATGGGCGCACGCGCGCGCCAGCACCCCGGGCAGACCGCGGCGCTCGCCCTGGCCGGCGTGCTCTCGACCGCTGCGACCTGGGCCCTGGTGCCGGTGTTCGCCGCGCCCTTCTCGACGGCGGCGGCGAGCGTGCTGCTGCCCGCCGCGGCCGGTGGGGTGCTCGGTGCCGTGGCGGTGGCGGCCGTGCTCGCGCTCCTCGCGCGACACGAGGCCGGCCCGGCGCACGACGGCACGCACGACCGCGGGCGGGCGCTGAGCCTCACCGAAGCGCTGGTCCTCGCGAGCGGGCTGATGGTCGTCACGCTCGTGATGACCGCGGCGCAGAAGCACTTCGGCACCGGCGGGGTGTTCACCAGCGCGGCGGTGTCGGGCATGGCCGACGCGCACGCGGCGGTCGCGCCGCTGGCGAGCCTGTTCCAGGGCAGCCAGCTCACGGCCGGGCAACTGCTCTTCGGGGTGTGCCTGTCGATCCTCTTCAACAGCGGCACCCGCACGGTGATCGCCTTCGTGGCCGGCGGCGCGCGCTACGCGTGGCGCGTGGTGCTGGCGCTGCTGGCAGGGAATGCGTGTGCCTGGGCCGGGGCCTGGCTGAGCCTGTCGTGAAGCGCTGAGGCCTGCAGCCCGCGCCGCAGGTGCGCAAGGTGCAGCTTCACGTTGGCATAGAGCATCACCGCCGCGAGCTCCACCGCCAGCAGCAGCTGCAGCATCGCCTCGGCCGCCGGCACCTTGCCCGCGGCCTGCGCGGTGGTCAGCACGCCGGTGATGACCCAGGGCTGGCGCCCGGATTCGCACACGATCCAGCCGGCCTCGATCGCCACCCAGGGCAGGGGGAGCGCGGCCACGCAGGCCCACAGTGCCAGGCGACCGCCGAGACGCCGCGGGTCGGGTGCGCGCCACAGCACGAGCAGCATCAGCAGCAGCATCAGCCCCCACGCGGCGAGCATCGCGCGAAAGGCCCAGAACACCAGGCCGACGTTGGGCAGGCCTGCCTCCGAGGCCTCGCCGAGCGCCTTCAGGCCCTGCATCGGCGCCTCGCGCGTGTCGACCACCCAGCCGAGCACCTCGGGCAGTGCGAGCTCGAAGCGGTTGTGCTGCGCCGCCATGTCGGGCAGGGCGGCGACGAGGAAGTCGGCACGGTGCCCGTCGGTCTCCCACAGCGCCTCGATGGCGGCGAACTTCATCGGCTGGTAGCGCACCAGCCGCTCGCCGCTCCAGTGCCCGGCCAGCGCCGTGAGCACGAGCGAGACGAGGCAGAACGCCGCCGCGCCCCGCAGCCCCGCGCGCGCTTCGTCGGCGTGCCGGCCGCGCAGGCGGAACCAGGCACAGATCGCCACCACGAACATGCCCGCGAGCACCCAGGCGCCTGCGATGGTGTGCAGCACCTTGGGCACGACCAGCGGGTGGCCCGCGAGGTCGAGCACCGAGGCGATGCGGGCCTGACTGCCCACGAACTCGGCGCCCTCGGGCCATTGCATCCACGCGTTGATCATCAGGATCGCCGTCGACTGCACCACCAGCACCGCGGCGAGCGCGGTGCTCGCGAGGAAGTGCCACACAGGCTTCAGGTGCCAGCCGAGCGCCACCACGGCCACCAGCGTGAACATGAAGGGCGCCACCTGCCCCTCGAAGGCGAACACCGGCCCCACCACGCCCTGCACCACGTGGGCATAACCGGCCCAGTGCAGCTCGATCTGGGTGCGCAGCGGGTAGCCGGTCAGCACGCCGCAGACGAAGTGGATGACGAAGGGCCACGAGAGGAAGCGCGCCACCTGGCGCAGCGCCGGCCGCCCGGTCAGCAGCGACCAGCCCTCGAAGGCGGCCATCAGCGCGGCCAGGCCGAGGGTCATCGGCACGAAGAGGAAGTGGTAGGCCGCGGTGAAACCGAAGAGCAGCCGCGAGGCGTCGAGGTCCGAGTACTGCATGGCGGATGGATGAAAAAAAGCGGCGGCGGGCCCGGCAGGCCCGACCGCCGCGAGGGGGTTGAGGTCAGTGAATCAGGAGCACATCGGCGTGCCTTCAGCTCCTGGAG
Organism: Rhizobacter sp.; assembly: GCA_036402415.1. Lineage (GTDB taxonomy): Bacteria > Pseudomonadota > Gammaproteobacteria > Burkholderiales > Burkholderiaceae_C > Rhizobacter. Next base: position 3,462 of record DASWSY010000117.1, read on the forward strand.
ATCAGGTGCCGAACGCCAGCTGCACGCCGGTGCCCGGCACCGCACAGGTGTA
>DASWSY010000118.1:0-10666 GCA_036402415.1 Rhizobacter sp.
CAGGTGCAGCGGGCCGTAGCCGGCAGCGGCCGCCGCGGCCGCCCCCGCACTGCTGCCGCCGGGGTTGCGGCTCAGGTCCCAGGGGTTGCGGGCGAGCGCGTGGAAGCTCGACAGGCCCGACGACAACATGCCGTAGTCGGGCATCGTCGTCTTGCAGACGATCACCGCGCCGGCCGCGCGCAGCCGGGCGGCGGGCGGGGCGTCTTGCGGCGCGGGGGCCAGCACGGTGGCCGCGGTGCCCAGCGGCACCGGCACGCCCTGGGTCGCGATGTTTTCCTTGATCGTGACCGGCACGCCGTCGAGCACGCCCTGAGGCTCGCCGCGCTGCCAGCGGGCTTCGCTGGCGCGGGCCTGTGCGAGCGCCGCCTCGGCATCCAGCGCCCAGGTGGCATGCACCCGTGGCTCGCAGGCCTCGATCTGGGCGAGCACCGCGCGCGTCACGTCGAGCGGCGAGAGTTGCCGGCGCTCGAAGGCGGCGAGCAGGCCGAGAGCGTCGAGTGTGTGCAGGTCGTCCATGGGGGCTCCGCAGGCGGGCCACAGGCGCCGCTCTCGTCGAAAGACCGCTACCCTAGCCGCTGGCCGCCCGCTTGACCAGAGACGGCGACACCGACGGGCCGCTCAGTGCGCCTGGGCCGGGCTGCCGGTGCGGCGGCGCCGCCGGCGCCACAGCACGCTCAGCGCCCACAGCCACAGCACCGCGAAATACGTGGCCACGCCGAAGGTGGTGGCGAGCACGCACAGGCCGACCAGCAAGGGCTTGCCCACGCCCAGCATCTGCTGCCGGAACCAGTCGAACCAGCTCTGGTCGGGCACGACCACGACTTCGGGCATTTCGGGCGGCACCTCGTGCTCGGCGACCGGCTCGCCGAGGATGGCGTTGCCCACTCGCCAGGCCGCGTAGTAGACCGGGCCGAAGGTGACGGGGTTGGTGACGAGCGTGCTGGCCATCGCCGCCGGCAGGTTGGCACGCAACAGCACCGCCGCGGCCGCGCTCGCGGGAATCTGGGCGACGGGGATGAGCAGCCCGAAGAAGATGCCGAGGGCCATGCCGAGCGCCAGCCCTCGGCGGCTCAGGTGCCACAGGCGCGGGTGGTGCAGGGCCGGTCCCATCCAGGCCAACCATCGGTTGCGCTGCACTGCTTCAGGGGAAGGGAGAAACCGGCGAAGTCGGCGCATGGAATGTGATCGGAGGTGCGCGTCGGCGTGAAGTTCCCCGGCCTGGGCCGGGTCGGGCACGATTGTGCCAAGCGCGCGCCGGGAAACGGCCGTAGGTGTGAAACATTCGGCAGCGGGCCTCGGGACGGCCGCGCCGTTCACGCGAGGCGGTCGACCGAGACCGCGTGCACCGGCTGCCCGCTGGCCTCGAAACTGTCGAGGTTGGCGACCGTGGTGGCCGCGATCGCCGCCAGCGCGTCATGGGTGAAGAAGGCCTGGTGCCCGGTGACCACCACGTTCGGGAAGGTCAGCAGCCGGGCGAAGACGTCGTCGCGCAGCACCTCGGCCGACAGGTCGCGGAAGAAGATGTCGGCCTCTTCTTCGTAGACGTCGATCCCCAGGCTGCCCAGGGCGCCGCTCTTCAACGCGACGATGACGGCCCGGGTGTCGACCACCGCGCCGCGGCTGGTGTTGATCAGCATGGCGCCCCGCTTCATGCGCGACAGGGCCGGGGCGTCGATCAGGTGGTGCGTGCGCGGCGTCAGCGGGCAATGCAGGCTGACGATGTCGCTGTCGGCCAGCAGATCGGGCAGCGGCACGTAGCGCGCACCGGCGACTTCGCCCTGCGGATCGGGGTTGGGGTCGTGCGCGAGCACCTCGCATCCGAAGCCCCGCATGATGCGCACGAAGCACAGGCCGATCTTGCCGGTGCCCACCACGCCCACGGTGCGGCCGTACAGGTCGAAGCCGAGCAGGCCGTCGAGCGCGAAATTGCCTTCGCGCACGCGCGCATGGGCACGGTGGATCTTGCGGTTGAGCGCGAGCACCAGTGCCGCGGCGTGCTCGGCCACCGCATGCGGCGAGTACTCGGGCACCCGCGCGACCGCCACGCCGAGCGCCGCCGCCGCGGCCAGGTCGACATGGTTGAAGCCCGCGCAGCGCAGCACCACCAGACGGATGCCGCGCACCTGCAGCGCCGCCAGCACGCCGGCGTCGAGCCGGTCGTTCACGAAGGCGCACACCGCGTCGTGCCTGTCGGCGGCCGCCACGGTGCTGGCCTCCAGCCGCGCCGGCAGGTAGGTGAACGCATGCCGGCCTGCGGCATTGGCGGCTTCGAGGAACTGCTGGTCGTAGGGCTGGGTGCTGAAGACGGCCACGCGCATGCCGTGATCTTCTGCGCCGGCGAGGTACGGCGCGTCTAAGTCCCTTTGGGACGGTCGAGCTTGGAAGCGGCGGAGGCGGCCACGCCCAGCCCGGCGAGGTAGGCGTCGAGCACCTGCTGGCCGGTCTTCACCAGGTCGAAGGCCTCGGGGTCGAGCAGCCAGTTCTGCAGCAGGCCGTCGATCATCGCGTGCAGCCCGATCGCCGCAGCCCGCGCCGGGATGCGCTTGGGCAGCAGGCCACGCCGCTGCGCCAGCGTGACGCCGCGCTGGGCGTGCAGCAGGCATTCGTCGCGGATCCTCAGGTGGCGGTCGCGCACGGCCCGCAGTTCATCGACGTATTCGACCTTGTGGATGGCGATGCCGAACACGCGGCGCACCTGGGGGTCGTTGGCCGTCAGGCGCAGCGCCTGCAGGAAATTGGCGCGCATGTAGGCGATCGGGTCGTCGAGGCTCTCGTCGTCGCTGCCGTGGGCGGTTTCCTCCAGCGGCAGCGTCACACGCTCCATCATCGCGTTGAAGAGGTCTGCCTTGTCCTTGAAGTGCCAGTAGATGGCGCCGCGCGTGAGGCCGGCGGCCAGGGCGATGTCGTGGAGCGTGCTGCGCGAGACGCCACGCTCGTGAAAGACCACCTCAGCCGTGTCAAGGATGAGCTTGCGTGTAGCCTGCGCTTCTTCTTTGGTGCGACGGACCATGGATCGGTGTGCCGGTGGGGTGTCAACTTACATTCACGTGTGTATGTATACTGATCCGGCATTCGGTTCCGTCGATTTCCATTTCGCCTGATCGCATCGGTCAGCGCACGTGCGGGCCGATTCTGCACCCCCGAGCTCGAGCCCATCCGCTGCGGCGCCGTCGTCGGCGCAACCCGAAGGAATCCGCATGTCCGCGTTGAAAGACGTTCCCCTCCGTCTGGCCCTGGTGGTGTCCACCGCGCTCGTCCTGGCCGCCTGCGGCCAGAAGAAGGACGCGCCCGCCGGCGGTGGCGCCCCCGGAGGCGGCATGCCGCCGGCCCAGGTGGGCGTGGTGACGGTGGCACCCACCACCGTGAGCCTGACCAGCGAACTTCCGGGCCGGCTCGAAGCCTCGCGCGTGGCGCAGGTGCGGGCGCGTGCCGCGGGCATCCTGCGCGAGCGGGTGTTCAAGGAAGGCAGCGACGTGAAGGCCGGGCAGTTGCTCTTCCGCATCGACAACGCGCCTTACCAGGCGGCCGTCGCCAGTGCCCAGGCCGCCCTCGCGCGTGCCCAGGCCAACGTGGCGCAGACCAGTGCCCAGGCCGAACGCTACAAGCCGCTGATGGAGGCCAATGCCATCAGCAAGCAGGACTACATCAATGCGGTGGCCGCGGCCAAGGCCGCCGAGGCCGACCTCGCCGCCAGCCGCGCCGCACTGCAGACGGCACAGATCAACCTCGGCTACTCGAACGTGACCTCGCCGATCGCCGGACGCATCGGCCGGGCACTGGTCACCGAAGGGGCGCTCGTCGGCCAGGGCGAGGCCACGCCGCTCGCGGTGGTGCAGCAGATCAACCCTATGTACGTGAACTTCACCCAGTCGACCACCGAGGTGTTGCGCCTGCGCCAGGCACTGGCCGCGGGCAAGCTGCAGAAGGCCGGCGCCGACGCGGCCCGGGTGCAGGTGGTGCTGGAAGACGGCAGCGTGTACGCCCAGCCCGGCCGGCTGCTCTTCAGCGACCTGACGGTGGACCCGAGCTCGGGCCAGATCACGCTGCGCGCCGAGGTGCCCAACCCGAACGGCCTGCTGCTGCCCGGCATGTACGTGCGGGTGCGGCTCGCGCAGGCCGAGCTGCCGCAGGGCATCCTGCTGCCGCAGCAGGCCGTCACGCGCACCGAGACCGGCGACAGCGTGCTCGTGGTCGGCGCCGACAACAAGCCTGCCAAGCGCGACGTCAAGGTCCGCTCGGCGCAAGGCCAGAACTGGCTCGTGACCGAGGGCCTGCAGCCCGGCGAGAAGGTGATCGTCGACGGCTTCCAGAAGATGATGGTGCCCGGCGCGCCGGTGAACCCGGTGCCGTGGCAGCCTGCTGCTGCATCTGGCCCGGCCGCCGCCTCGGCCCCCGCATCGGCGGCGAGCCGCTGAAGGAGCGCCCGCATGGCACGCTTCTTCATCGACCGGCCGATCTTCGCCTGGGTCATCGCCCTCTTCATCCTGGTGGCCGGCGGCGTGGCGATCACGCAGCTGCCGATCGCGCAGTACCCGCCGGTGGCCCCGCCTTCCATCGTCGTCAACGCCACCTACCCCGGGGCCTCGGCGCAGACGCTCGAGGACGCGGTGCTCAGCGTCATCGAGCGCGAGATGAACGGCTCGCCCGGCCTCATGTACATGGAGTCGGTGGCCCAGGCCAACGGCACCGGCACCATCACCATCAGCTTCGAGCCCGGCACCAACGCCGACCTCGCGCAGGTGGACGTGCAGAACCGGCTGAGCCGCGCCGCCCCGCGCCTGCCCGCGGCGGTGACGCAGCAGGGCGTGCGCGTGGACAAGGCACGCTCGAACTTCCTGCTCTTCACCATCCTCTCGTCGGACAACCCGGCCTTCGACCCGATCGCGCTGGGCGACTACGCCTCGCGCAACGTGGTGCCCGAGCTGCAGCGCGTGCCCGGCGTCGGCCAGGTGCAGCTCTTCGGCACCGAGCGCGCCATGCGCATCTGGCTCGACCCGAACAAGCTGCAGAGCTTCAACCTGTCGTCGGCCGAGGTCATCAACGCCATCCGCGCGCAGAACGCGCAGGTGTCGTCGGGCTCCATCGGCGACTTGCCCAACATCGCCGGCCAGGGCATCTCGGCCACCGTGGTGGTGAAGGGCCAGCTCAGCACGACGGAAGAGTTCGGCAACATCGTGCTGCGCGCGCAGACCGACGGGTCCACCGTGCGGCTGCGCGACGTGGCACGCCTGGAGCTCGGCGCCCAGGCCTACGCCACCTCGGCGCGGCTCAACGGCAACCCGTCCACCGGCATCGGCGTGCAGCTCGCGCCGAGCGGCAACGCCCTGCAGACGGCTGCCGCCATCCACCAGCGCATGGACGAGCTGCAGAAGCTCTTTCCACAGGGCGTGAAGTACGCCATCCCCTACGACAGCTCGCGCTTCATCAGGATCTCGATCTCGCAGGTGGCCGAGACGCTGCTCGAAGCGGTGGTGCTGGTGTTCCTCGTCATGTTCCTGTTCCTGCAGAACTGGCGCTACACCATCATCCCGACCATCGTGGTGCCGATCTCGCTGCTCGGCACCTTCGCCGTGCTGCTCACGCTTGGCTTCTCGATCAACGTGCTGACCATGTTCGGCATGGTGCTCGTGATCGGCATCGTGGTCGACGACGCCATCGTGGTGGTGGAGAACGTCGAACGCATCATGAGCGAGGAAGGCTTGCCGCCCTTGCAGGCCACGCGCAAGGCGATGGGGCAGATCTCGGGCGCCATCGTCGGCGTGACGGTGGCGCTGATCTCGGTGTTCGTGCCGCTCGCGTTCTTCTCGGGGTCGGTCGGCAACATCTACCGCCAGTTCTCGGCGGTGATGGTGGCGGCCATTGCGTTCTCGGCCTTCATGGCGCTGTCGCTGACGCCGGCCTTGTGCGCCACGCTCTTGAAGCCGGTGGAGAAGGGGCACCACCACGAGAAGCGCGGCTTCTTCGGCTGGTTCAACCGCGGCTTCTCCCGCACCGCCAAGGGCTACGAAGGCTGGGTCGCGCGCATCCTCAAGCGTGCCGGCCGCTTCATGATCATCTATCTCGCCATCGGGCTCGCGGTGGCGCTGCTCTACAAGCGCCTGCCGACCTCCTTCCTGCCGCAGGAGGACCAGGGCAACATGATCATCAACGTGCAACTCCCGCCGGGCGCCACGCAGGGCCGCACGCTGGAGGTGATGAAGCAGGTCGAGGCCTACATCCTCAAGCAGCCCGAGGTGCAGAGCATGGTGAGCGTGCTCGGCTTCAGCTTCTCGGGCCAGGGCCAGAACGCGGCGCTCGCCTTCGTCACGCTGAAGGACTGGAACGAACGCGAGGAGCCGCAGCAGAAGGCCGATGCCATCGCGGGCCGGGCCTTCGGCGCGCTGATGGGCATCCGCGATGCCTTCATCTATCCCTTGAGCCCGCCGCCGATTCCCGAGCTCGGGCAGTCATCCGGCTTCACCTTCCGCCTGCAGGACCGCGCCGGCCAGGGCCACACCGCGCTCATCAACGCGCGCAACCAGTTGCTCGGCATGGCCTCGCAGAGCAAGGTGATCACGCAGGTGCGGCCCGACGGGCTGGAAGACGCGCCGCAGGTCGAACTGCAGATCGACCGCGACCGCGCCAACGCGCTGGGCGTGAGCTTCGATGCGATCAACACCGCGATCTCCACCTCGCTCGGCTCGGCCTACGTCAACGACTTCCCGAACGCCGGGCGCCTGCAGCGCGTGGTGGTACAGGCCGACGCACCGGCCCGCATGCAGCCCGAAGACCTGCTCAAGCTCAACGCCGTCAACAACCAGGGCCGCCCGGTGCCGCTGTCGGCATTCGCCACCACGAAGTGGGTGACCGGCGCGATGCAGACGGTGCGCTACAACGGCTACCCCGCCATCCGCATCAACGGCAGCGCCGCACCCGGCTACAGCACGGGCGCCGCGATGGCCGAGATGGAGGCACTGGCCGCCAAGCTGCCGCCCGGCTTCGCGTACGAGTGGACCGGGCAGTCACGCGAGGAGAAGCTCGCCGGATCGCAGGCGCTCATCCTCTACGGCTTCGCGATCCTGGCGGTGTTCCTGTGCCTGGCCGCGCTCTACGAGAGCTGGTCGATTCCGCTGGCGGTGATGCTCGTCGTGCCGCTCGGGGTGCTCGGGGTGATCCTCGGCGTGACGCTGCGCGGCTACACCAATGACGTGTACTTCCAGGTGGGCCTGATCACCATCATCGGCCTGTCGGCGAAGAACGCCATCCTGATCATCGAGTTCGCGAAGGACCTGCAGGCGCAGGGCAAGAGCGCGATGGAAGCGGCGCTGATGGCCGCGCACATCCGCTTCCGCCCCATCCTCATGACCTCGCTCGCGTTCATCCTGGGCACGCTGCCGCTGATGCTCGCCTCGGGTGCCGGCTCGTCGAGCCAGCGTGTGCTGGGCACCGGCGTGATCGGCGGCATGCTGAGCTCGGTGCTGCTGGCGGTGTTCTTCGTGCCGGTGTTCTTCGTGGTGGTGCGCCGCTTCTTCAAGGGCAGCGAGCGGCAGCGAAAGTTCTACGCCCATGAGAAAGAATCCGATGACCCAGGAGGCTCCCAGCATGTCTAAGGCTGTCGTTCGTCTTTCGATGCTGGCCGCGGCCGGGGTGCTCGCCGGCTGCGCCAGCCTGGCGCCCCGCTACGAACGCCCGGCGCCCCCGGTGGCACCGGCCTTCACCGACGCGCTGCCGGGCAACGGCGCCCGGCCGGCGGCCGAGATCGAATGGCAGAGCTTCTTCGTCGACGAGCGGCTGAAGCGGCTCATCGCGCTCGCGCTCCAGAACAACCGCGACCTGCGCGTGGCGGTGCTCAACATCGAGGCCGCCCGCGCCAACTACGGCGTGCGCCGCGCCGACCTCTATCCGACGATCGGCGTGGGCCTCACGGGTCAGCGCGGGCCTTCGCAGATCACCGGTCAGTTGCAGACGGTGTTCAGCGCCGGCATCCAGCTCTCGGCCTGGGAGATCGACCTCTTCGGCCGCATCCGGAGCCTGGGCGACGCCGCCGCCGCGCAGTACCTCGCGAGCGAAGAAGGCCGCAAGGCCGCGCAGATCAGCCTCATCGCCGCGGTGGCCAACACCTACCTGAGCCTTCTGGCCGACGAGGAACTGCTCACCATCACGCGCGACACGCTCGCCACCCGCGAAGACTCGTTCCGCCTCAACAAGCTCAAGTTCGACAACGGCGCGGCCTCCGAGCTCGACCTGCGCCAGGCCGAGTCGCTGCTCGAGTCGGGCAGGGTGACGCTTGCGGCCGTGACGCGCCAGCGTGCGCTCGACGAGAACGCGCTGGTGCTGCTCATCGGCCAGCCGCTGCCCGCCGACCTGCCGCCGCCGCTGTCGATCGGCGAGCAGCGCCTCGCGGCCGACCTGCCGGCCGGGCTGCCCTCGGAGGTGCTCACGCGCCGGCCCGACGTGCGCCAGGCCGAGCAGCAGCTCATCGCGGCCAACGCCAACATCGGCGCGGCGCGCGCGGCCTTCTTCCCGCGCATCAGCCTGACCGGCAGCGTGGGCAGCGCGAGCTCCGAGCTCGACGGCCTCTTCAAGAGCGGCAGCAAGGCCTGGAGCGTCTCGGGCAACCTGCTGCAGCCGATCTTCGACGCCGGGCGCAACAGCGCCAACCTCGACCTCGCGAAGACCCAACGCGAGATCGCGGTGGCGCAGTACGAGAAGTCGATCCAGAACGCCTTCCGCGAAGTGCAGGACGCGCTGGCCGGCCGCGCCACGCTGGGCGAACAGGCCCGCGCGCAGCTCGCGCAGGCGAATGCCGAGCAGACGCGCTTCCGCCTGGCCGACCTGCGCTATCGCAACGGCGCCGCGAGCTTCCTTGACGTGCTCGACGCGCAGCGTGCGCTCTTCACCGCCCAGCAGGCGGTGGTGCAGGTGCAGGCGGCGGCGGTGCAGAACCAGGTGAACCTCTACAAGGTGCTGGGCGGCGGCTGGGCCGAGCCCGCGACCGCCGCCCGCTGAGACGCAGTGCCACCGGCGGCTGACAATCGCGGCATGCCCGCTCCTGCCAAGTCGCCGAAGAAGACCCCGCGCATCGGCTCCCCGGTGCGTGGCTCCACCAGCGGCCGCCCGATCATGGTGGCGCTCGACCTGCTCGGCCGGCGCGGCGCGCTGCGCATCTTCTGGGAGCTGCGCCACGGCGAGCAGATGACCTTTCGCGCCCTGCAGGAGGCCTGCGACACCAACCCCAGCCTGCTCAACACACGCATCAAGGAGTTGCGCGACGTGGGCCTGCTGGAGCACGAGGAAGGCGGCTACCGCCTCGCGCCCGAAGGCCGCAAGCTGATGGTCTCGCTCGGGCCCTTCTGCGACTGGGCGGAAGGCTGGCGGGGCGCCTAGCTACCGCTCCCCCGGGGACAGCCGCAGCTCGTCGGCCACCCGCAGGAACTCGGCGATGAGCGGCACCTGCCGCCGCTCGGTGCGGCAGATGAGGTGGGCGTACGTCGCCACATCCGCGCCGGTGATGGGCAGGCGCACCAGGCGTGGGTCGGGCACGTAGGCGGTGTCGGCCACGATGCCGAGGCCCAGGCCCTGCGCCACCGCCTCGCGCACCGCTTCTCGGCTGCCCATCTCGACACTCGTGCGCACCGTCACGCCGTGCTCGGCCAGCACCTGCTCGAAGACCTTGCGGGTGGTGGAGCCCTCTTCGCGCATCACGAATTCCTGGTTCGCCAGGTCTCCGATGCTCACCGCCGGCTGGCGCGCGAGGGCATGCGACACCGGCGCAAACACCACCAGCGCCTGCTTGCGGTACGGCACGCAGTGCAACTGCGGCTCGTCGACCGCATTGAGGATCACGCCGACGTCGCCCTGGTAGTCGAGGATCATCTGCACGATGCGGCGCGAGTCGCCCACCGTCACCGCGAGGCTCACCTTCGGGTGCCGCGCCCGGAAGACCCGGATCATCGGCGTGACGTTGTAGGGCCCGATTGCGCAGAGCGTGAGGCGCCCGTGGTAGCGGTGCTTGGCCGCCGCCAGCAGGGCCACCGCGTCTTCCTCGGCGCTGAAGGCGCGGCGCGTGCACTCGCTGAGGGTCACGCCGAAGGGCGTGAGCTCGAGCCGCCGCCCGCGCCGGTAGAACAGCTCCACCCCGTACTCGCGCTCCAGCCGCGCGATGTGCGCCGACAGGGTGGGCTGCTGCAGGCCCAGCGAGCGCGCGGCGGCGGTCATGCTGCCCGCGCGAGCCGTGGCATCGAAAGCCTTCAGCGAGGCCAGCAGGGTCAGGCCAGACATAGATGCGATCTATACATGGCCGCGATTTTCACACTGCAACCTGCACACGCCTGCCACATGGACCCGACAGACTGTGTGCCGTGAACCCAATCCCAGACGCCCCTCTCGCCGCCCCGCTGCTGACGCTGCAGGGCCTGGCGGTCACCTACGCCAACGGCCACACCGCGCTGCACCCCACCCACCTCGGCATCGATGCCGGCCAGTTCGTGGTGCTGCTGGGGGCCTCGGGCGCCGGCAAGTCGACGCTGCTGCGCTGCCTCAACGGACTCGTGAAGCCCAGTGCCGGGCAGGTGCAGGTGGGTGACCTCGGCGCGGCGCTGACGCGCTCGCGCACCCTGCGCGCGCACCGCCGCCTGACCGGCATGGTGTTCCAGCAGCACCACCTCATCGGCCGCCAGACGGTGCT